>JADDOW010000065.1:0-34157 GCA_016782225.1 Nitrososphaeraceae archaeon | reverse complement strand
TGGCGTTTGATGGAGCGGCAGAAGTGGCGTTTGATGGAGCGGCAGAAGTGGCGTTTGATGGAGCGGCAGAAGTGGCGCTTACAGAAGTAATCGCATTTTCTCCGACATTAACCTGTTTAAAACTATCAATTGTTGAGGATAGATTGAAAAAGATGCTATAAAACGTAGAGGATAAATTTTTCAAACAATAATTCTTTGCAGTTATTTTATTAACACCGTCTTGATTCAGCTTGTGTTTTGAAGAGTTTTTATCTATGACAAATTCCCATTGCGTAAAGTCACTGGTCCCATTATTCCCTTTAGGCGTAACTAAAAAGTAGGGTTTTTTATTATTTACTATAAGTGAAACAGAGCATTCCTGACTAGAATCATAAGATGAGATCCCCTTTACCAAAATATTTTCTTTGTTGCTTAGGGTATCGTTTTTGTATGGATGTATAATTTTTACGTTGAAAGAGGGATCTGAAATGCCGAAGGAGTTCAAATGATTCAAGTTATTCAGTATAATAAAAGTTAAGAGAACAATCAACATACTGAAAATTAAACGGATTTTCACTACAATTCATTGTTGCCTACACAATAAAGGGATTTAATATAAAATGTCAACTAAAACGTTTCGAGAACATATAGAATAAGAAATAGACAGAATGTTGTTATAAACAAAGAGGACAAGCAATAGGATTCAGGTTCGAATGAAATAATTATTATAAACATATAAATGAATTTTTGCATTTACACGCAAAGATCATAAATAACGCGTTACAACATCAAAAATCTAAATGGATAGTTAGTTACCAAATTGTAAAACATAACCAAGTATTTAAAAAATAATTGAATGGTATTTAGATATTGTTTATTACTTTTTTGAGATGATAGTTGGAAGAGTTAGAAGGATATTGAATTAAAAGATATGATTTTTTAACAAATTAGAAAGGATAAACAGATCAACATCTTTCAGCATATTATAGAGTTTTTTACAAAGATAAAGTTAAGATCTATTCAGGAAACTTATGAATACCATTGTAATAAAATACTAGCGATGAATTTTGATGTTTTCTGGAGGAAATTTAATGAAAAAAAAGGAAAGGGAACAAAAGGTTTTGAAATCATATTAATTAGTTATGCATCTAAAACAGTTATTTTCCCATAACGTCCTATGTTAAGGCTATTTTCTCCCCTAAATGCTTGAGTGTAGCCATTCTCTATTAAAATTTTATCTCCTTCTTTGATCATTTTTATCTGATCATCCCACAGAGATAGTTTTATATTCCCTGTATTATCAGCAATTATGGCATCAGCAACCTGTGCTGAGCCCCCTGCTCTTAAGTTTACTGTTCTTGGCTCAGTTATTTTTTCTACAGTACCCTCAACGGTCACATGTCTCATATCATTAGTTAGCTCACTAATATTCATACTCATATTTTTGAATATGTCTTATTTTAATGAATATTAAATTTTTTCATTTATTGCAGGTATCATATAACAACAGAATAGATATAATGATCAAAAGGAATAAAAATAATGAAGGCAAACTAATATCTCCACTCAAGGAGGAGTCGCGTAGCCTGGTCAAACGCGCAGGACTCAAGATTTTACAAGGAGAAATCCCGTCCTTCAGGGGTTCGTGGGTTCGAATCCCACCTCCTCCACCAATAAAAATACAATTAAATAGAAAAATTTTAAATAATCTCAATTATTGACAATCTATTCTAAGATACAGATAACACGACATGAATGAGAGATGAATTATTCGCCCTTCATTTTTTTACAACATAGAACTCTAAAAACTTGAGGTTGTTTTTTCTAACATATTTAGAAAAATAATACTCTATTACAGAATAAAAGGCAGGAAAAGATTCTACTAACCCTATTAATGGAGCTAACAAAAAGGTTTGAAGGTGTAAGTACATCCTTTTTACGAAACTTATTTTCGCATACCTAAGATTTAAGAAAAGCCCAATCTGATAGGATAATAACCAAATCACACTTGTAAATAACAGTATCAGGCCCAGGCTACTGTCAAAAACCTGAATATTAGTTAACGGTTTGAAAACATCACTAGAGGAATTTAAGATGTTGTTTATTCTGTCAAACCAAACTGAAAAGTCAAAACCAATGTTGTAGGACCAATCAAAGCTAATGTAAGAAAAAATATTAGATATTTTAGGGATATTTATGTAAAAAGCTAAGGATAGTGATATTGTGGCAGAAATAAAGGACAAAAAGAAAGAGAGACATTTGTAGATTAAACGCAATTTAAAGAATTTGGAAAAACTTTCAATGTTCTGTAAATTGCCTATTATCCACCTTCTTCTCTGCATAAAGTGATCCTTTAAATTTAAAGGCGGTTGCTCCAACACAATCCCTCCATGCCAACCCATGGAGTGTTTTCCGTATCTTTTAAAAATTTCATATCCAAATCTCTGATCTTCGGCCAGAATCGGGCCAAATTCCCATCCAATTGCATCTTCAATATCAGATCGCACCAACAGATTGCTGCCATGCATGTGTATAGGAGGTGGGTTATTCATGTGAGTGACGCATTCAAAACAACCAAAAGACCTCGGTGATTCTGCCAAGGCAGTGATTCTGTTTGCAATCTCAAATTTTAATGGATAAAAAATTGGACCCTCTGCGGCAACCCCTCTTTTTTCACGGATAAACTTTAGCAATGAAAGTACAGTTTGCGGGACAACATAACTTTCATCATCCATATGAAACACCCAATAATCAGAAGAATTTTTACGCTTTTTTCGTCTGAATTCCACCGCATATTGCAAAGCCCTACCTTTTTTTATTGCATTAGGACTGAATTTTTTACTCACACACACAACAGTGCACAAAGAGGAATTCAATGTGTTAGTGTCATTGAAATCTTCCGTTACAACAAATATTTCGTATTTGAAATAGTTAATTTTGTTGCATGAATCAATGATCGAGTTTATCCCTCTTTTTACTACAGAGGTTTTTGTTGCGGAACGAGTGGTTATTTGGAAAATAATTTTTGGATCATTGGGAATTCGTCTCAAATCTTTTTCAATAAACCTTTTGTTATTTTTAATGAATCGATAAAATAAAGTAATGGCACGAGGTATAAAGAATATCCATACAACTGTAGCAATCAAAAGCGCAGGGTTATCAATCAATAAAGAGAGTATAATTACCCTTTTATAATAATTTAATCGTTTTATGAAATCCATAAATTTTTTTCCCATTGGAAATATGATTCATCACTAAATTAGCATCGTTAAAGTCTTAGAAAAAGCATAAATAATAACTTTTATAAGTAATAAAATAGTGATCAATATTTTATGCAGCAAGAAGGCAATGTGGGGAATTCAAAGCCAATAGTTTGCGAATATTGCAATAGTGATTCTGTTATTTTTGATAATGTCTCTTTTGAGTATGTTTGTTCTTCTTGTGGTTGTGTTTCAAAGCAGGATCCTAATACAGACTCAAGTGGGAATTATAGAAATAATTCAGGGTATACAGACAGGACAAGGACCGGCATGCCTGAATCGCTTGCGGTACATAACAAAGGGTTGTCTACCCTTATTGGCATTGGCGATACAGATGCAAGGGGCAAAGCATTAGAACCATCGCAAAAAAACAGTATGCAAAGATTAAGGACTTGGAACAACAGGGCACAATTAAACGACTCAATTTCCCGAAATTTGGAGAAGGCATTAAAGCTATTAAACAACTTTGGCGACAAATTGTATCTAAGTCAGGCTGTAATCGAGGGAGCGGCATACATATACAGAAAGGCAGCGATAAAAAAACTGGCCAAGGGAAGATCGACTTTGGGGTTAGTTGGGGCAGCGCTTTATGCAGCTTGCCGTGAAACTGAAACACCTAAGACTATAACAGACATCGCTAATGCCTGTAATATAACTACAAAGGATATAATGTCCCACTATAAATTGATTTTAAAGGAGCTCTCATTGCAGATGCCTGTGCTTCATGGTCCAGACTACGTTACTTTAATTTGCAATAGATTACAGATGAGCGAAAAAACCAAAAGAGAGGCTTTAAGGATTTTTTCAATGGCCCAGAAATGTAGAATATCAATTGGGAAAAACCCCCGTGCTCTTGCGGGCTCGATAATATATTTAGCATCACAAAACTGCAATGAATTTTTGAGGCAGGTAGAAATATGTCAAGTTGCAGAAATCTCGACAGTTTCACTAAGAAAAAGGTGCAAAGAGATCAAAACCAAAATTGAAATGTAACATAAATATCTAAAGAGAAAAAACGCGTCATTAAACAATATGAACATATTGTGAGATTGAGGAGCCATCGCCGTTTATTTCAACAATCTCCTTTTGTGAAATTTTCAGATACGATGATTCAAACTTTGGGTATGGGGCTTTGGATGAAAAAATGGTGAGAACTTTATTTTCATGAATTAGCTTATAACCCCGACAGGGCTCATGTCCTCTTAAAAGGAACTTGCACCCTGTATTTGATAACCACATATTTGTCACATCAATACCAAAATATTTTCCTAATCCCCGATTGGAAAAACTCCAACTCTTATTATCTGGTAAATCCCGTGGATCATTCCATAAGATCTCCTCCAGCAAGGCGTTATTTTCCAATGAATTAGATAAATGAGATTTATAATTTCTGAAAAACAAAGGATTTTCAATAACAGGCAAGCCACCATGAGTTAAAATAGAAAACCCGCTTATTTCACAAAACAAAAACAAAGATTCAAAAAATGGCAAAATGGTGTTGTTGTACAGGGTATCAATTGGTTTTCCAACTTTATTGACTAGATTGGAATAAAAATCATAAGAGGAGAATGGAAAACGGTCATATGATTCATGATTGCCCCTCAATAAAAAGACATTGCCAGGGTATAGAATTTTTAGTTTGCAAAGAAAAAGCAAAACTTCAATGGAATACGCACCCCTATCAATATAATCGCCTAAAAAAATTAAGATGTTAGATTCGTTTTTTAAAAAATCTTTAAAATTTATCCCCTCCATTATCTTCTCCAAAGCGACAAAATCGCCATGTATATCACCAACAACTACAAGATTGTGTGGAATTTGGAAATTGATATAGTGTCCAGACAATATGCCGATTTTTGAGACAACGCCCCGGGTTCTTTGATCATCGTGTATTTTTGTGGTTTTAACAATTGCATCCACAAAGTCTTGAAACTTATAATCTAAAACAGAGAAGAAATCAGACATAGAAAATAATAATCAAAGCAATCAAATAAAGATATTTAGATATTTGGATCATTTTCACCTAAAGAGACACAATGTACAACTGAGAAGCAAAGCAAAGCAAAGCAAAGTCAGATTAAGGGGTACCAATCAACAAACAAGTCATCGTTTTGGTTGAATGCACCATAGATTCGTTTTGACGGGCCGATAGACTTTATTATAATATTATTGCCTTTCAAATAAATTTTAAAATAATTACCTTCAGACAGCAATACATTATTATTGTTAATGTTATGATCCTGGGAAAACCCATTTTTTATAATAACAAGATTATGGATGTTATGGAGTCTTTTTATGCGGTCAATGAATTTAAAGTCAGAAATCAAATTTTTTGTGTTATTGCCATCAATTATATTTAAAACATTATGATGATTTATGCTGTTGCTGTTGCTGTTGCTGTTGCTGTTGCTGTAAACTGCGGGTATAATGTTATTTATTGAGGCCTCAAACTCGTCCAAATTACTTTTGTTCTCTTTAGGTGAATTATTTTGTTTATTGTTAGCAACATAATCCTGATAAATTTTGAAAAAATTCAATTTTTCATTTAACAGGATATCATTAACTTTTTTAGGTTGGACAAAAAAAAGCAGGATTTTCTTTAAGATTGAATAAAATCCCCATTCAAAATTATTGATTAAGACGGGTCTAGCAGAAACTATCCAAGAAAATATAGTCCTAAACAACACAGACGATATCAATTCATTAGGTATCCTGGAATCAAACTCTGTAGTTACTATATTGCTGCCGTTTATAATCTCATTTAAAAACGTATTTGGAGACTGATATGGTTTATTTTTATCATTTGGTAAATAATTGGTTTCCTTAAAATCAAATCCGTTATGTTTTAGTTCATTGTTTTTGAACTTTTCAATTAAATTTAATTCTGATGAAGAATCTAAAGCAAAAAATATTCCATTGTATAAAGAAAAACAGTATTTCGGACAATCAATAGGAATTCCCCGAAGTTTATTAAAAAATAATTCTCTGCAGGTATATGACTTTTTTGAATCTTGTCTAAGAGTAATTACCCCATCAACGATTGAATCTAAAAGAGTCAAATCAGATGATTCGCTCAAAAAAATTAACTTTGCCCCGGACCTCTCCCTCCATATTTGTAAAACGCGCTCATTATTCAGCCTTGATTCCCGATCCATGAACAAAGCAATAGTATCCCATGTATCGATTATTATAATTGGAGATTTTACATCCATTAATTGGTTGGTAATTCGCTCAAAAAGAGACTCGGGTTCATCCAACCTAGCATCCTCAAATTTATACTCATGCTTGGATTCATTGTTGAGGGTGAATTTTGTAATCCAAGGATAAAAATATAAAAGTTGTCTAATCGAAAGCCTTGTAGAAATATAAAAATAATTGCTATCATAATTCAGGTTGTCCATCAAAGTAAGTGCTAAAGTTGTTTTCCCAGTTCCTGGTTTACCTTTAATAAGTAAAGAATAGGTATCGTTATTGACAAATTTCAATAGTTCTGGAGGCAAATGCCCAATAGCACTATTTTTCTTTGTTATTTTCTTTTTATTTGGTTGGACACTATAGCTATTATCATCAGAATCAGAGTTATCGTCATTATTTGGATTGCCAGGTAAATTAGTATTGATATCGTAGTGCATTCTTTTACACATATTTGAGAAAATATTCTATTAACAATTCTAAACTATTGTATATAAAAAAGTATTTTCATATACTACCATGGGTCCATGCCTTTTTGGAATCGAATAGAATCAATTAAACCCTCAGCATAACCAACACTGAGAATTGCGAGTTCCGTTCTACCTTGCTTATAAAAATTTTCAGCATCGTAAAGATAGTTTTCAGCATTTTCCAAAACAACAGAATATTCTTTTTTAATAGTAATATCTTCTTCTATTAATAACGATAAGGCAGATAATGCTTTTTTTGCATTTGGAATGTATTTGTCTAACATCCTATTGGACAGTCTATCGATTTTGGCAGAGTTATCTATAGGATCGTCCAACACAACAGTCAAGTTTTTAATGGAATCAACTTCAGTAAAATGTAAAGTACCAGGAATAATTATAGAATTAGGGCCGCCCTCAAACTCAATATTCATCAGAGACTTTATTTTCCCACATATTACTTTCGAGCTCTCAGTTCCAATTTTATAGGCCACAATTACAAAAGAGTTTTCAGACAAATTGAGTAGTTTTAATTCATTTTCTCTTTCCAGTAGGAGATCAAAAACTTTTTTTGGAGAAAGAAAAAAAGGGGAGGGACTGTAGGGGCTTAAACCATCATTTTCAGAATCATTGTTATACTCCGTCAGAATCAGAGTATGTAATCCAAGACATATATTATTATATATGGTATCGTATACGGTTATTGACGACATTGGATCAGACATAATAGTAACCATTTTCCCAAATTTATAATAATGCAGTCCAGACTCACCTATTAGTGACGTAATTCCAGATGAGGAATGAATTACTTTATAGGGTATGGATTGCTTTTTAGCCCTAACAAGAAGATCATTGTAGGTGGTTGCGATTAGAGGGTCACCGTAAATCAATATACTTACATTTTCTTTTAATGAATTTTCCAATATTTGCCTTCCATCCTCTACAAACCATCTTTTTACTAATTGAACCGCAATCCTTTTTTTTTGGCGTGAAACTCCATAATCATCCACAACACTTCTTACTTTTTCTAAAAATTCGTTTGATAAAAATCCAGTAAATCTTTCTATATACACCATATCACTGTTTTTCAATATCTCAATAGAGCCAGAACTCAAAGAACCATATTCATTTATTCCCACACCTATTAAACAGAGCATTGATTGTTAAATACGGTATATTGTTATAATTTATTTGTGTATGTATTCACCAATATCAATTAAGGAAGGAAAAGAACTGAATAATTATTGCTTGTGAGATTATTTTTGTAAATTCCTATGCAATCGTATCATATGAGATACAGTATTTTTAAATATTTCTATGCCAGTCAGATATTCTTTGATGTATACCTTCTCATCCGCTGTATGAGATGTGTGCGGGTCTCCAGGACCATATGTGACCACAGGTATATTTAACACGTTACCCAAAATATTCATATCCCCTGTTCCGGTTTTTCTTAACAATAAAGGTCTTCTTTTTCTGTTTTCCAAGATTGCCAATACCAGGGATCTCACTAAAGGGGAAGAAGCATTTGCTTGAAAAGGTTCTGTTTTGTCCTCTACATGATATTTAATTATTATTGTACCCTTCTCTTTTGTAATTTCATTGATTTTCATATCCAATAAATTCAAAACATCATCGCAACATAGGCTGTTAGGTATTCGAATATCAATAGTCATTCTGCATTTTTGAGGAGTAACATTATGACTTGATCCCCCACTTACCTCGGTTATGCTGTAACTTACAATGTTTGCCTTATTTTTAGTTGTATTGACATCAATGTTGTCTAAAACATTTTTTAAGCTATTCCATATACTATAAATTTCCTCGATAGCATTCAAAGAAAGCCATGGCGCACTTGCATGCGCACTGTTATTTACATCACACAGCAAACGAATCTCTAAACGACCTTTATAAGAAATAGTAATATTATCAATCCCGCTTGGTTCACCAAAAATAGCATAATGTGGACTTAAATTTTTGTCTTTAACAAGGTTTTTTATGCCTGTGGCATTGCCTTCTTCATCAACTACACCAGCAAAAATTATAGTTCCAGTTTGTTTAGGAAAATCAGCGGCACTCAATAACATAGAAATTAAAGGCGCCTTTGCGTCTGAGGCGCCTCTGCCATACATATAATCACCATCTAGACGGACTGGAACAATACCTGGAACTGTATCCATATGACCACAAAGTAATATTACAGGATCCCCGGTCCCTTTTATTGCAATGATGTTTCCCACGCTATCAATATTTGCTTGCTCAAACCCAAGATCCATGCAAACATCTTTTAAAAAATTTGCAAGTTTTGATTCTGATCTAGATGGCGAATAAATTTCCAACGAGTTCTGTAATAACTTTATAGCAAAGGCTGGAGAAACCATATTTGCTATTTTTTGGAAATTTTAATCATGTAATCAACAATCAACGACGGTATATCAATCCCAGTAACTCTTACAGTGTTTTTGAACTCAGTTGTGTTGTTTACTTCATGAACTAATAAACCATGGACCTCATTTTCCATCAAATCAACACCTACTATGTCACCTTTAAAAATTTTTGCGGATTTAATACAAATATCCTCCAGATCTTTCGTTATGGGACAGGCTTCGGCATGGCCCCCCAACGCCATATTTGTTTTCCATTCATTTTTGCCCGAATATCTGTATATGGCAGCTACCACTTGATCGTCTATAACAATTGCACGTATATCTCTTGGCGGCCTTTTAACGAATTCTTCAATATAGTTTATTTGGTAGATTGGAAACATGTGTTGACGATCCTCCAAAACAGCTTTGGCAGCTTCTTCGTCATTTAACAGGCCAATCAATCGTCCCCAGCTTCCAATGGTTGGTTTAATCACTGCAGGATAGCCTAATCGATGGATTCCTTCAATCGCAGATGATGGGGAGAAAGAGCAAAAGGCATTTGGAGTAACTATTCCTTGCTTTTGAAGTTCCATATGAGAGAATAATTTATTGCCACACATTATAGAAGTATAAAGGGTGTTTATCATTTGTGCTCCAAGCCCTTCCAGTGCAGCAGTAGAATGAATGCTTTTAAAATAACTTATACATCGCTGTAAGACAACTTTATCTTTAAATTCTTTAGTTTCACTATTCAAAAACAAAATAAGTTCTTTACAATCGATCGGTTTTAAATCGATATTGTTTTTTTTTGCAGATTCAATTATTGACTTTTCTTCCCATCTAATGCTATCAAAAAGAATATAGAGTGAAGAAGACTGTTCTTCCCCTATCTTTATTGTCCCCAATCTTCTCCAACTACTTGTGCAGGCTTTATGCTAAACTCGTCACCGGTTTTTACCAATTCAAAACTCTCTCCACAATCCGGGCAGGTAACGATCTCTCCTTGCATTGAGTCATCAGGTATTGGAATTACTGCGTCGCATTCAATACAATTAACTTTTGTCATTCTTAATCCTTATTTGTCTTCATATAACCCTCATTAAGTATTTTTCTCTCCAATTTTTCATCCAAATACAATTCAAGAATATCACCCATGCGTAATTCTTTTAATCCCTTTGCTAAAGACTCAGCATTTTCCTTTGATGAACCTAATCCCAAAATGGATAAAAGATATGCAGAGCCATTTTTTCCCGATAGCTCGCCAAAGACAATTTTACGCCTATTGCCTACCTGTTTTGGTTCGATTATCTCATAAGCCGATGGATTTCTCAAAATTGCGGCAAGATGCGTTCCGGCCTTATGCTTATAGGAACTATCGCCTACCAATGGTTTGGATTCATGAATAGGTATTCCAGTATAATCAGAAATAGTTTTTGACAGATCCTTTAGCATATGTAACCTAAAATCATTATTGGATTTGTATATGAGGCTCAATACAACAGCGGTCTCTGCCAGAGTAGGTATTCCTGTTCTTTCACCAATTCCATCTATGGTGGTATGAATTTGATCTGCGCCACCTTCACATCCTGACAAGGCATTTGATAGGGCTAATCCAACATCATTATGGCAATGGACATCCAGTGAGGTTTTTGAATTATTAATATGGCGGTGGACCAATTTTACAATATTATACATACCTCGAGGCCTCATAATTCCCACAGTATCTGGAATACTGATCCTATCTATACCGCAGTTACTCATTTCCTTACACATATCCAAAAGAAATCCCGGCTCTGTTCTGCTTGCATCTTCCATCGTAAACCTGGACTTTAACCCATGAGACTTGATATAATCAGCAACCTCCAAAGCTCTAATTTTAGCATCCTCCCTAGATATCCGTAATTTGGATTTTAAGTGGATGTCCGAAATACCAAGATAGGTTGCCACCCATGTAGCATTGCAATCGATGGCGACATCAACATCGGATTTTATTGCGCGAACATGTGCCACGATGTCAGCCTTTAGGCCTTGTTTGATAATTATTTTTGTAGCTTCTCGATGATCCAATGAAACTATTGGGCTTATTTCTATTTGGTCTACTCCAAAGGAGTCGAGCATCCATGCGATTTGGATTCTTTGCTTGTTAGAAAATGAAACTCCTGGATGTTGTTCACCTTCCCTTAAAGTGGAATCTAATATCCTAATATTTTTCTTATCTCGTTCAGAATCATTATAGATATGAGCAAAATAATTAGGATCATCCGAATTTAGAGACATATTATGGTCATTAACACTGTTATCGTTTAATTTATAAATGTTATAGGTAAAAAAAACAATATTGTTTGCGTAAAAAAAACAATATGTGATGAAATTCATCACATATTGTTATTATTAAAGATGCATAACAACATTAGGGTGAATTAACTAGTGTTCTCAGTATTATCACAGTGTTTGTGTCAGAAACGCCATCTATTTTTCGAATTTCATCAATGTAGGAGTTTATTTCTGAAATTGTGGGGGCAACAATTATGGTGGCAATATCATATTGCCCAGTTATTTCATAAACCACATCAACACCCTTGAGGCCCAAAAGCTGATTTGAAACATTAGATGTATCTGCTGCAGAGCTTACAGATATCAGGGTTATCGCACTAGTCTTATTAGACGCCCCCATATCAATTGTGAATTTTTTTATTACCCCAATATCCTGCATGTTTTTCACTCTACGCCTAACAGCAGATTCCGACATTCCAATGTCATTAGCAATTTCTACAAATGATTTTCTTGAATCATTTTTTAAAATTCGGATAATTTTTTCATCTATGGAATTCAGGTTTTCAGACATCTCGCCTTTTCTCCTCACTAGTGATTAAATTATCGATCAGATTAATTGATTTTTTGGCTATATCTTCATCCATTACCAAAGGTGGAAGCAACCTCAAAATGTTCCTGCCCGAATATAACAACAAAATACCGTTTCTTATGCCATCAAAAAGTATATCTTTGATATCAAATTTCATCTCTATCCCCAACATCATTCCAAATCCTCGGACATCTCGAATGATTTTATGAGTTTCTTTTAAACGCAATAGACCTTCTTTAAAAATCAACCCCATTCTTTTTGAATTTTCAACCAAGTTATCATCCACCAATGAATCTATTGTTGCAGAGCCCGCAGCACAGGCAAGTGGATTCCCCGCAAATGTTGATGAGTGCTCCCCAACTTTAATGCAATCGAGAATTTCAGAACGGGCAAGCGTAAGACCCATTGGCACCCCTCCTGCTATTCCCTTTGCCAGGCACATAATATCAGGTTCTACACCCCAATGTTGGCCTGCCCACATCTTTCCAGTTCTGCCCAAACCTGATTGAATCTCATCAAAAATCAATACCAAACTATACTTATCACATATATCACGTAGTTTTTTTAGAAAACCTTCTGGCGGAACTATAATTCCCGTTTCACCTTGTATAGGTTCGACGATTATAGTTCCAATATTATTATTCGGATTGTGGATTATGTCATCGAGTCCCTCAAGATCACTGTAAGATATGAAATAAACACCATCTAACAATGGCATAAAGGATTTACGATATTTTTCATTGTACGTAACAGACAACGCACCAAACGTTTTCCCATGGTAAGATCCGTTCAATGCAATGATACCCTTTTTTGTGGTATATTTTCTTGAGAATTTAATAGCAGCTTCAACGGATTCGGTTCCGCTGTTGGAAAAAAACGCTCTGTTTAGGCTTTTGGGCGCAATTGTAAAAAGTTTGCTGAGAAACTCTAGCCTTGAATCATTATACAAAGACATATGGCAAGTTATAAGCTGTTCCGCCTGTCTTTTGATTGCGTTAACAACCCTATCATTACAATGACCTACTAAAGCAACCCCATATCCCCCCATACAGTCAACGTATTCTCTCCCATCTGTATCCCAAAGGCTACATCCTTTGCCTTTAACCACATTCACAGGAAATCGCTGATAAATATTACCTACAAAATGTTCCTCGTCTACAACGGAGTTCATTTCATTATCACCGTGCAATTATCATGTGCTAGGGCAGAAAAAATAGGGTTTTTAACCGAGCCCGATGCTATTATTGCTTTTTTTACACCTAAAGTTAATGCTTCTGTACTAGCCAACACTTTTTTTTCCATACCGGGACCAATTTTAGGCAATAATTTAGTAGCCTCATCCAAAGTGAGATTATTAATCAACCGTTCTTCCATCATTAACCCACTTACGTTTGTTATAAAAATAACAATGTCCGATTTTAATGCACCAGCAATGTTTGCAGCAGCTCTATCGCCATCAATATTTAAGAATTCATACCCTTCGCCTAGAGCTATAGGAGAGATCACAGGCAGATAGCCACTATCCAATAAAACATTTATTAGTTTAGAATTGACACAGGAAACCTTACCAGTATATCCGCCATCAATAATCATTTTCCTTCCATTCTCATTTAAAATAACTAATTTTTTTTTTCTTATAGCCCTGATAGTTTCGCCATCTATTCCAGTTATCCCAGCTGATAGTATACCCTTACTAGATAACATGGCAGTTATGTTTTTGCCTACCTTTCCAGACATAACCATGGTATATATCATTGATGTCTCTTTATCGGTATATCTGCTTTGTTTACCCTCTGGTGACACTATGAATTTTTGTTCTTTGCCCATCCGGGTGGCAACATTTGTAACATCTTTCCCTCCACCATGGACTACAACAATTTTTTCCGTTTTATATAACTCTGCAAAATCATCCAATATAGAAGAATGTAATCCCTCTACAACACTTCCGCCTAACTTAATAACAATCATACTGGTGTAAGCGGAGTAAGTTTCAGACCCGCCATTTCATCGTATCCGAACATTACGTTCATGTTTTGTATTGCAGACCCTGCAGCGCCTTTCATAAGGTTATCAGATGCTGAAAGAGCCACAACCCTGTTGTTACCCTCATCGATGTCAAATCCAACATCGCAGAAGTTTGAACCCACCACAAATTTAGGGTCTGGAAACTTATAGAAGCCGTTTTTGTCCCTTATCAGCCTTATGAACATCTCATCTTTATAGGCATTTCTGTAAATTTTCCATAACTCTAATTCATTTAACGGCTTTTTTAAAAACACATGATTAGTAGTCAATATACCTCTCACCAAATTAACTGCATGGGGGGTCATACTGACATGAACCTTAACTTTAGAGAGAAGACCTAATTCTTGCTCTATTTCCCCAGTATGACGATGTTTTGCTGGTTTATAAGGTCTAACCACACCATATCTGAGAGCATGATGTGTCCCTGCATTTGATTTTGCGCCAGCTCCTGATGATCCTATCTTACTATCAACAATAATATGATCCGTATCAATTAAATCATTTTCTATTAATGGTTTTAATGCAAGCAATGACGTAACTGCCATACAGCCCGGGCAGGAAACCAATTTGGCATTTTTTATCTCATCTCGGTGAAATTCAGGTACACCGTACACGGATTTTGACAATAAATCAGGAAATGGATGCTCCCACCCATACCATTTCACATAATCTTGAGGATCCTTAAGTCTAAAGTCTGCAGAAAGGTCTATTATTTTTACCCCGCTTTTTAGCAAATCATTGATAATTTTATTGGATTTTCCATGGGGGACAGAAACAAATACCAAGTCACATGAATTTGTTATTTTGTCTAGATTCATGTCGGAAAATGTCAAAGTAATGAAATTTTTCAAACTTGGATGGACTCTATGAACATACTCTCCAACCTGTTGTCTTGACGTAACAGTCGAAATCTCTATTTCAGGGTGGGTAACTAAAAGACGTAATAACTCTCCACCCACATATCCAGATGCTCCAATCACTCCAACCTTCATGTAGATACCCTCACGTTGGGACAGTTATTTTTACCGTTGAAAAATATATTATCAATGCAGAATCTCATAAATAATAAACCGTCAAACAATCCTCATTTAAATTTTTGGTAGTTACATAAGAGTGGTTTATTTTTTGTATGTATCCATCATGTATTCAATTATTAATTTTGCTATATCGATATCAGTAGCAGAGCTGGCCCCTTTGAATTCCACAGTGTTGTTTACCTCATGGACCAACAGCCCATGTTCTTTATCCTCCATCATATCTATTCCTAAAACACCGGTTCCAACCGCATTTGCGGCTTTAACAGCAACATCTTCCAACTCGGATGTTATATTTATCTTTTCAGCTTTTCCACCCCTTGAAACATTTGTTCGCCATTCTTCACTGGATGAATAACGGTAGATAGCAGCCACAACCTGTTCTCCTAATACTATACACCTAATATCTCTTGGCGGCCTGTCAACCAGTTCTTGAAAATAATAAATGTTCGAAAATGTACTTGGATTCTCCTGCCTCATTTCAACAATCATCTTTCCCACCTCCTTATTTCTAACAGGGAATACACCTCTGCCCCAAGATCCAAATATAGGTTTGAAAACTAGTGGGGTTTTTTCTAAATTCTGCTCGTCAATAATGTTAAAAGCTGAATCATAGTTAAACGAAAAAATGGATTTTGGTGTAGGAACATTATTTTTTTTTAAAACCATAGAAGTTAACAATTTGTTTCCACAAATTTCCCCTATTTTTGAATTATTTATCACATCATACCCTAGCATTTCCAAACAAACCGTTAAGAACTGTCCTCTAAAATGACTGATACTTCTTTGTAATATCATCTCCCCAAAACGTAAATCATTTGAGCTCAGATATTCTGTATTTAAAATAACGTTCTTAGAATCAACTAGATTGCAATCAATTCCGTTTTTTATAGCTGTATCATAGAGGGATTTTTCTTCGAAACGCAATTTATCAAAGAAAATACATAATTTAACCATTTTTATGCATTATTATCTGAAATTACAGTATTGGCAGTTATGGATGGCAAACCCCACAGTTCTACAAACCCTTTAGCCATAGTTTGATCAAAATTTGAATTTGACAAATAGGTTGCAATATCTTTGTTATACAATGAAAATTTTGATTCTCTCCCTATTACCCTATAATATCCACTATGCATTTTAACCTTTATTTTTCCTGTCACTCTCTCTTGAGTTTTTTCTATAAACTGATTGAGATCTGAAAGTAATGGGTCTAACCATAATCCGGAGTAAGCTAGCCATGACCACTGCTCTTCCACCATTGCCTTAAAGCGAAGTTCATGACTTGTTAATGTGAGTTTTTCAAGATCTTTGTGAGCGCGTATAAGGATTAAAGCAGCAGGGGCCTCATATACCTCCCTTGATTTTATCCCTATTACACGGTCCTCAATGTGATCAACAACACCTATCCCAAATGAACCAGCTATACGATTTAGTTTGTCTATCAAAGGTGGCAATTCTTCTCTTTTACCGTTTATGGATACTGGTACTCCATTTTTAAAACCTATTTCAACATTACCAACAGAATTATTATCGAATTTAACATATTCAAAAGCATCTTTCAATGGTTCATTTCCGAGAACTTCAAGAATACCCCCTTCTATCGATCTACCCCATAAATTTTTATCAATACTGTATTTTTTTGATATTTCACTTATTTTAATACCGTTTTCTTTAGCGAAATCTATCTCTTTATCCCTAGTAAGGTTAAGATCACGAATGGGTGCGATGATCTTTATACTAGGATTTAGTGATTTGATAGTAATATCAAAACGAATTTGATCGTTCCCCTTTCCTGTACATCCATGAGCAATTGATGTAGCATCGTGTTTTTTAGCTACCTCTACAGACTTCTTTGCAATCAAGGGACGAGCAATAGCAGTTGCAAGTGGGTATTCTTGCTGGTACAAAGCATTTGCTTTTATTGCAGGCGCAACGTATTCGTTAACGAATTCTTCCTTGGCATCAATATAGATGTGATCAATTGATCCTAAATCCGAAGAGATTTTCTCAATTTCATCAAAATCATCATCTTGTCCTACATCAACAGTTAATGTAATTACATCCAAGTTGTGTAATTTTTGTAAATATTTCACACATACAGAGGTATCCAGTCCTCCCGAAAAGGCAAGTATAACTTTATTCATAGCAGGCGAGCGTAATACAGTAAATAATTTAACTCTTTTGTTAAGAGGATAAATAAAATTTAATATAAATATTGTATTGATTTAGACGCCTATCTCTTTAGCTAATTTTATTATTTTCTTGCCTTCTTTTGTTAATTTGTTGTAGGTTTTATTTTTAACATTGCTTCTCTCTACTAATCCCCTATCCTCTGCTTTGATCAATAACTTATGCCCATACCCATATGCGCCAAGTTTTTTCAACAGGTCTCTGGTAGAGTACTCTTTCTCACCTATGGTTTTGATTAGTTTTACTAAAGCACGTTCTTCAATCATAATTTTGATTAAGTTTGCATCACGCATAGTAGTAAAGTAAAAATAATGGGTATTTATTAGTTACTTTTTTTGGCAACAAGAACCCCAAATGCAGTAAAAAGATTCAATATTTAATTAAAATTATGGTAACAGCAATTCATTTTCAAGTATATCCATGATATCCCAATAGGTTATAACAAGCATATCAAGTTTTTATGGGCACACCAAAAGAGCACCACATTAAATAAAACACTTGCACAAAATTTTTAAAGAGCATTAAAGGCAAATTGTTTATGAAAATAACGGTTTCAGCAATAAAGGCAGATATTGGAGGTATAGGAGGACACACTAGACCCAGTGATGAATTAGTTCAAACTGTTAAAGATTACGTAATGGAAAACGGAAAAGGAATGCTTATTGACAAATACATTGGATACACGGGCGATGACATTCACATTATAATGAGTCATACTTTAGGCGTGGACAATAAGGAAATACACAAACTAGCATGGGACGCTTTTACTGAGGGAACCAAACTTGCAAAAGAGCAAGGGCTTTATGGAGCCGGTCAAGATTTGCTAAAAGATTCATTTTCTGGAAACGTAAAAGGCATGGGACCTGGTGTTGCCGAGATAGAAATGGAAGAGAGACCAAGCGAAGTATTTTGCGTCTTTGCAGCTGATAAAACTGAACCAGGGGCATACAATTTTCCCTTTTGGAGAATGTTTGTAGATACCGGAAGCAATACAGGACTGATTATAAACGAGGAATTGGCTAAGGGATCAATATTTAGGATTATGGATGTAATGACCGGAAAGATTGCAGATCTAAAACTATGGAATGATAAACCCGAAATTGAAGCTGCGCTCATGTATCCGGGAAGATATGTAGTGCATTCAGTTTTGTCTCATAATGGGGAACAAATAGTTTCATCATCTACCGACAGGCTGCACAATATTGCTGGCACATATGTGGGAAAAGATGACCCAATATCAATCGTTAGGACTCAGAAAAACTTCCCTGCAACAGAAGAAGCTGGAAGTGCGTTTAATGAATCACACATTGTAGCAGGAAACACAAGAGGAAGTCATCATATGCCCTTGATGCCAATAAAACTTAACTCTGCTGCAAGTCTAAATTATTCAATCCCAATAGTTTCATGTTTGTTATTCAGTATGCACAATGGTAAATTTACAGGACCTCACGACGGCTTTGGTACCGCAGACTGGGATTATCAGAGGATGATGGCAGTTGAAAGAGCTATGATGATAAGGGTACAAGGATTTGTCCATCCAGCTACTTTGGTTCCAGACGAGCTTGAATATAATAAAGGATACGAGGCAAGAATTTCAAAACTAAATGAAAAATTCAAGTAATAATTGCTAATGATGAAAATTAAGAAAGATGGCCCTCTAATCATCAACCTAAAGAATTACTTGGAAACATCGGGGGACAACACAATAAAACTTGTAAAGGATGCAGAGAAGGTTAGTGAGAGGCTAGATGTTGAGATTATCGTTTCACCCCCACAACCCTCTTTAGCATTGATAGTAAAACAGACCAATCTAAAAGTTATATCGCAGCACATTGATTTAAAAAAGCCCGGGTCTACGACTGGATACTATTTACCTGAAATAATAGATAAGGTAGGGGCCGCGGGTTCATTGATCAATCATAGTGAACACCCAATAGAAATAACGGAAATAAAGCAATTAATAGAAAAACTAAAAGAATTAAATTTGTTGTCTTTCGTATGCGTAAAAACAACTAAAGAATTAAAGGAAATTCTAGAGCTTACACCCAACTATATTGCAATAGAGCCACCAGAATTGATTGGTACCCAGAAATCAATCTCATCCGAAAAACCGTTCTTAATTCGCGAATGCAAACAGATGGTAAATACGAAAGGTCAAATATCTGAATTAATTTGTGGAGCAGGAATAAATAAAAATGAAGATGTTAAAATGGCATTAGAGTATGGAGCAAAAGGAATACTGGTTTCTAGCAGTATCACCAAAGCAAGTAATTGGTATGAAAAAATATTTGAGTTAGCGTCAGCATTCAAATCATAATATAATTAGTATTTTTTTATCACTTAAATATCTTGTACACTTGATCATTTCTAGATAAAGAAATAGGCAATGTATAAGAGATATAATTTATCAGATATTCAAAAGGAGGTAATAGAACTACTTAGGAATAACAACCCTATGTCTAGTACAGAAATATCAAAGAAAATAGGAACAAATAGAATTACTATTTCGAAATATCTCGATATATTATACGTTCAGAAAATCATCAATAGAAAAAAAATCGGTTCAGTCAATTTTTGGTTCTTGGATCCAGGAATAGTAAATTTTGACACAAAAGACGAAAATTATATCGAATTGCAGCAAAAATTAATAATATCTCTAATAAACGGGGATAAAGAGATATCTCAGAACATTATACTAAGCATATTAAATAAACAAATTAATTTAAAGAAAATCATTATAGATATTTGCCTTCCAGTCTTAAATACTCTTTTCGAACTACATAACAGGGGAAAAATCGGAAAAACAGAGAAGATCCATTTGATAACAAACCTAACAGAATCTTTAGGCCTGTTAAGAAACTGCAATGTAATTCATGAAAGTAGCATTCACAGGAACATGTTACTTGTAATTGTTGCAGGTGATGATGATTCTTTGCCTATATGCAGTATTATAAACATTTACGCTAAAAAGATTAAAATCAACTCTACAGTCATTGGAAACGTAGAGAAATATATTGACCCATTTTTTGATATCGATTTCCAGAGATACATAAATAAGTTATTGAATAGAAATAAAGAAAAAATCTGTATATGTATAATTTCCTACAACGAAATGTCGATAAAATTCCTATCTGCAGCAGTAGGTGAAATAGAACAGGCAAATAAAGTCAAAACAATAGTCTTTTCTACAAAAAAAATAATTGAAAAATTTGAAAATAAAATCAAAGGAAATTTTATATATGATATAGCTTCGCTAATCAGCATAATTGAGAATGAGGTAAAATAGATAATAAAATTTGAAATCAAGCGTATTGCGCTTTGATTTTTTCGATCACCCTTTCATGCTCAGGGCTTTTTCGCCTAGCGTACTTTTCCATTGCGTTTAATGGGACTCCACCCAATGTCTTTGCCAAAGAAGCAAAAAAGTATTTCTTTAAAGGATCGTTCTGACCTACTTTATGCATAAATTTGTGGATCGCATATTTAAAATTGTGTTGCCATGTTTTATACATGACTCCTAATTTTGCGGGATCCATGGTATTTCCAATATCAAAAAATTCGGATTTCTCAAGCAATCCGATCGGGACAAAGGTTAATGGTGTAACAGTAAATTTAGAGTCAGGTTGCTCTTTTTCTAATTGATGAATTAACTGAATTGTTTCCCAGCTGTCATCTGCACTTTCATCATTATCAAGTCCCATAATAAGGGTAAATGCAGGCACCCAATAGTATTCGTTAAGTGTCTTCACACCTTCTTTAACTACCCAATGCCATTCAGAGGGTTTATAAGGCGCAAGTTTCCTATCGGCGTATTTACCAATTAACCTAATACTCCCCGTTTCCAAACCACATTGTACACCAATATGGTTTCCTGGACCAGATTTTATAATTTTAGAAAGGCTTGGAATTAGCTTTTCATCGGCAATTGCACCTGCGAGCGTTCCATGTGTAGGATTTGTATGCTCAACACCCGTTTCCATAATCCCTTTGAAAAGCTCTTCAAGAGCCTCCCTATTCGGTTGCATGTTTTTTGTTGTCCTTGGATTTAAGCCATAAACAAAAATATCATCACTTTGGATCCAAGCATTTTTTAAGCCACCATACTTCATATTGACTTCTATTTCTTTTTGTACCTTTTCCACAGGGTAATATCTTAATGGTCTCAATGTAACATCACAAAATTTACAGCCCCTACCGCATCCCCTCATTACTTCAATCATGCCGTGCATGCTGGGATTAACAATATTGGGTATTTCGTCTACATCAGGTTCGTCAGAATAATGGATAAATCGTCCATGGTATTTCCTATCTTTTCTGTTAAATTCTTTAACTTCAACTCTAAATTTCGACTTTTTAAAAGGATTTGCTGTTTCTAATTCATTATTTATTATAGCATCAAAAAAGATTCTTCCAGCCCCATCAATTTCAGGTCCAATACCACCGAGGTCACCCTCCATAATAGCATATAGCCCGTATTCTTCGATTTTTGCAGGATCATAATTATATTGCCAAGTGCCTGAAGCCCCAACCACAACCTTGGCTTTGCTCTTGTTTTTTTCCTTTGCTTTGTTAATTTTACGATGTAAATCTCTATTATAATACTCATCATAGGACATTTGTTTTCGTCCATAGGTAAAAGTCATGGTAACTGGACCCATTCCTAACGGATCCATTTCATAAGTTCCTACAAATTCAGTTTCAGGGCCTATAAACTTTTCAACAAAATCAGGATGGGCAACTACCACATCTTCCTTCGAATAACCATCCCTCAACAATGACGCTTCAATCTTTCTTAGGCCATAAGGAGCATAACTAGCCCGTCCATTTACATGGCCAATTGGATTGCAAATAAAATCAAAAAGTAATTTAGGAGTTACCTGATTACCTAGAACTTTATACCAAAAGGAATCATGACTACGGTTTATATCAAGAGCTGGGGCACAGCCAAAAAAAGATGCAAGTGAGATTCCTCTATAAGGAGACATTAAAGTTCTGTCAGCAGTCAAAACAACTTTTGGGTATTTCATACTAATCGTTATCTTAGATTGATGAATAGAAAAAGATAATTAAAGGTTTCCTATTTGAAAAGAATTAGTAAAGAATTAAGCAAATTGATGCGACATGGTTAAAAAAACTATTTTTTTGCACCCAATGTCCTGTTTTTTAAACGCATCTGGTTTCCATGACATTTTCTACATCTATCTGATCCAATTGGGTTTTTTGCTCCACACTTAAAACATATCTTGAAAAATAGTCGTCTTTTTTGAGCTATTTGTTTTTTTATTACATCTGTTATAGGCATATCTGTTGAGAATATTCAAACCCATTTTTATCTTTCTATTCGCATTCTCCAGGCAGGGCATGGAGAGGCTCTTTTAATTTTTGTGCATCTTCTTTATTTTGATAAAATTAAATAGATTAAACCGTTATTTGCTTTCTTTAATTTGCATTTGCCACCTATGCAAAAAAAGAAATAACCAATACTTTCAGATTATCTTTCAAATATTGCATAGTTCACCCTACAATGCTTTTCTCAAACACGGCGAATGACTCATTTGTTCAAATAAACTGCACAAACTAGAGGCGAATGTAGTAGTCTTTCCGGATCGGCTGAATAAGATCATTCGCCACATTATTTGACAATGCCAAATGTAAAAAACAACGTCATGATAACAAATTTAGATTCTTTGTTATCCTCACTGCATTAGTTATTTATTTACATGTCAAATGCAACTTCAGGCCCAAGCGCTATAACCACCTTTAAATTAGTGCATCTAACCATAGATTCAAAAACCCTCTTTTTGTTGTACGATGCCACATAATGTTTATGCTTTAGTATCTACATCCAATGGAAATGGGACTTATTTTGACAAACTATAGAGATTTTAAAATATTTCAACGACACATACCATAGTATTAATCCAAATGCAATCTAGCCGTAATATTTGTGTTTATGGTATTTTTTAATATACACACAAAAGAAATACAGGTTACTTAAGGTACATAATTGCAATATGACAGACCTTAACTAAGAATACAATAGAAATTTTAATAAGGATTGCCTAGTTTTTACGAGATAATGGCGGATTTTTTTGAAATTGACAGGGTTACAGAAGATTTAGCGAAAATCTACTCATCACAATTAGCTGTTTCATGGTTTAAAGTAAATAACCATAAAACCCCAACAAAAGACGAGTTTAGGGAGATGGTAGTCACCTTTATGAAGGATTTTGAGAATACGTTATCCAAGTTTCCAGATACAGATGAAGGAGTGAAATTTAAAAACTACTCAATGAATCAATTAAAACAACAGATTCAAATCGTATTAGACGGAAAAAATAAAGATGTTGAGAAACGCTATAAATATTATGCAGAATATAATTGATCAAAGTTAAAAATAAAATTTAGAAAAGAGGAAAGATTTTAAATATAATGTTTTTTATTAGTATCAATGATATACAGTGATAGGCAATAACAGGCAATTTTTATCACAGCAATTAATGTGGATAGGAATTTCTTTAGGAATAAGTTTGGGCATTTCATTCTTAATACCTTTTCCCTTTTCATTACCAATTATAATAATTGTATTCATTATGCTAAGTTATTACATAAGAAATAGAACCATGAAAAAAATGGGAATGTCTGGTTCTGTTTTTGGCGGCTCAGGAAGTTCAATTAGTTATTATTGTATGAATTGTGGCACTAAACACGATCAATCTTCTTGTCCAAGATGCGGCTCAAAGATGAAGAGAGTTGGCTCGTAACAAAGTCATTATCCATGAATAAAGAATATAGAGAAACTGCAATAGAAGAATTAAACAACTTTATAAGCTCATTAAATAATGAGTCTCTCAAGAATTCGATAGTTGTTGTAGAGGGCAAAAAAGATATCGATGCTTTGAATTATTTAGGGTTTAAAGGTAACCTAAAAGCATATCATAACTTTAAAGGTACAACTGATTTTGTGGACTATTGTTCTGCAAACTATAAAAAACTAATATTACTTTTAGACGCAGACCAAAAAGGAAAGGCAATTACAAAAAAAATATTGTCACAGACCAATGGCAAATTTATTGATCTGTATTATAAAAAAAAATTGCTAAAAATCACCAAGGGAAGAGTAAAAAAAATTGAAGAAATGAAATCATTTTATATCACCATATCAGAAAAGATAAAATAAATAGCATTAATATAAAAAATAATGGATATATAAATATAAACATAAAATATATTTAATTTTGTAGAAAAACACTCTAATTTATCTTAAAATAAAAAGATTAATGAAGGTAGGTAATGTATTAAATACATCATCTAAATATGATAAATAAAATTAATAACGAAGTAATAAAGATGCCAAATACAGGCATTGTTAAGTATCATGTAAAGTTAAAATTTGATGTTGATGGCTTAGTAGAAAAGGCCGATATTATTGGAGCTATATTTGGGCAAACGGAAGGCTTGTTAGGCCCAGAAATGAACCTAAACGAATTACAAAAAGTATCCAAAGTTGGAAGGATTGAAGTTAATGTAGATTCTAAGTCGAATTCCGCAAAAGGCGACGCTTTAATCCCCATGAGCACAGACATATCTACGGCTGCTCTAATAGCTGCTGCAATCGAAAGTATTGACAAAGTTGGTCCTTTTCAAGCCAAATTCTCATTAATTGGAATTGATGATATAAGGGCAATCAAAAAGAAAATCATAGTAGATAGAGCAAAAAAAATCGTACAAGAATGGGCAACAAAAACAATAAGCGAAGGAGAGGAAATGTTAAAGGATGTATATGACGCAAGCAAACCAGGCAGACTTACTACTTTTGGCAAGGCTCAATTAGCATGCGGAGTAGGAGTATTTGATTCTGATTGGATTATTTTGGTAGAAGGAAGGGCAGATGTAATAAACCTCCTTAGAGCAGGATATGAAAATTCAATAGCAATTGAAGGTGCAAAGATTGACGAAACAATATTAAAACTAACACATGGCAAAAGAGTTGTTGCTTTTATTGATGGAGATAGAGCTGGTGATTTAATATTAAAAGAGTTGCAAGGGTTAGTAAAAATAGACAGAGTATATCGAGCACCAGCGGGTAGGGAAGTCGAAGAGTGCACTCCTTTAGAGATTTCAGAAATACTAAAGGATGTAGAACAATACATTAAGAACATTTATAGTAACACATCTAATAGTTCAAACTCAGAAAATCAGTATCAGGCACGAAACAATGTGCAATCGGCAATAAACCAAAATCAAATACATATGATTGACATGAACACCAAACCCATCAACAATCAACAAAACAAAGCGTCTGTAGAATATAACAATAATAAAATCACATACGCGAACATAGACAAAAATACATCACCCATAAAGGAAGATGAGGTAATCATTTCAACCATAAAGCAAATATTCCCAGAAATCAATGAAACATTAGAAGCAGTAATCTTTGACAATTCAATGAAAGCAATGATAAAAGTACCTGTTTCTGACATTGTGAAAAGAATATCAAATTCACAGGGTGGAAAACTATTGGTTTTAGATGGAATAATTACCCAAAGATTAATAGAAGCAGCTAACAAAGCAGGGATTCAATATATAATAGGGCATAGAACAAGCAACATAAAAAAACCAATTTCAGAAATTCGCATAAAAACCTTTTCCGATATAGGCTTGATTAACCATAGCAATAATGGAAGGTAATTTAAATTATTTTCATTTTTTAACTTTGGCTCACTTACTATCATTAGGTGCCAAGGAAACCCATACTGAAATAACAAGTGGTCAAATAAGTAAAGTCATACAACGCTCTCAACAAACAGCTTCAAAGATATTGATTGAATTAGAAAAAGACAACTTAATTGAAAGAATTAAAAACAATAAGAAATTCAAGATAAAAGTAACACAGGAAGGATTTGAGGTCATAAAAGAACTACATGGTATGATGAAAACAGCAATAGATAGCTCCAGAGGTAAAAGAGTAATAATCAAAGGAAAAATTGTTACGGGTATGGGAGAGGGTTCATACTACATGTCAAAAAAAGGGTACAAAGATCAATTTAGGGAAAAATTAGGATACGAACCCTATCCTGGCACTTTAAACGTAAAACTGGAAGAACAAATTTATAAAGACATCAAAAGAGAAATAACAAGCTATCCTTCCATCCACATTCACGGCTTTAAGGATGAAAACAGGACATTTGGATGGGTTAAATGCTATCCAACAATTTTAATTCCCCGAACCAAAGAAAATGACAAAGTTTGGAAAAACAACAAAGAAAATTATGAAAAGATGGAAATAGAATCATCCATACTGGTTTTAGAAAGAACACACCATAACAACAGTTTAGTTGAAGTTATCTCTCCAGTATGCATTAAAGAAACAGCAAATTTAAAAAATGGGGACATTGTAACAATTGAGTTAAAAGAATTGGATTAAATATCATAAAAAGAATTACCTAGGCTTCTTTTTATCATAGTGCTTTTTATTCGAGGAATCGGAGAAGATAGTCTGATGACATCCAATTCCATCCCTCGTTCTAAGCAATTCTTTTGTATTTCCTTCTCATCATGTTTTTGATCATAGCCCAAAGCTATTATATCAGGTTTTACAAAAGACACAGTATCATATAGTCTACCCTCTTTTCCAATAATTGACAAATCTACAAACGATAATGATGCAACCAATTCTTGTCTTTGTTTTTCATCATGATAAATATTTCTATTTTTCTTCAATTTCAAAGCCGTAGAAGTAGTAGCAACGACAACAACAAGAACATCCCCAAAAGACTTTGCTGATTTTAAAGTGTGAATATGACCAGGATGTAGTAAATCAAAAACTCCACCCACAAAAACAACCTTTATCTTTGAACGACCTAGTTCGCTCAGACAACAAACAATTTGTTTAGGTTTTATTGTGTCTGGTTCATTTCTCTTTATTCTTATATACCCTTGTTTTTCCAAATTAATAATGTTGTCAATATAAAATTCATTACCTAAATTGAGTTTATTTTCAAGGTAAGGCAAAATAAAACTAGAGTCTGGTCCTTCATGTAAATTATTACAATAAATGCAACCAAGAATAAACTTTTGTAAGGAATTCATTAAATTTTATATTATAAAGAAAAGTTGCACGTTATATAATTTTATAACAGGTCTAAATAAAGTAAATTGGCAATCTTTTGATGTAAATGGCTCTATTATAGAATAGACTATCCATTAACAGATCTTACAACTTAAGAATCGATTTGGACTTGATTATTTTTCTATGCCTAAAATAAAAACTCATATTATAGTTGATGCCTCAGCACTCATAATCTTCGTCATTAGCATAAAAATCAGACGGCTCTTCATCGTCATCATTGGCATCACTAATTTTCACATAATAACGAATATATTCTTTTGAATTCTGAAAACACTGGACACAAAACAAAACGCAAAATCTAAAATTCAAATGTAAAGGGTTATTGGATTTTTAAAACTAATGAACCTTTGCGATCAGAAATACCTTGATTAGTCTAACTGAAGTAACAACGCATTATCTTGGCTAGACAAATGATTGTTTATCATATGGTTTTGTGCCAATTGAAGGCAGGATATGAGCAATACAAACGAACATTTGGAAAAGTTGAAGATAGGGGCGAAATTTCTCTAATTTCAAATCATGATATGCTTAAGATGATAAAGACAAACACAATGAAAACTAAATCAATTAAAATTAGTCATATGGATCATTTATGACCGCCATGATGAAAGCAGATGCCCACTGCGCATAAATGCAGCGAGGACAATACGTGAATGTTCACTAAAATAAGATTTACGTACACAATTGAATATAGATCCAGTTGTCCTAATGCAACACAAAAAGTATCAATTAGGCCCAAAAATTAAGATAATGATTCATTATTATCCTTAGAACACTCACGATAAATTCATATCATAGTCCTGAAGAATTTTAGTTGGCAGATAAACCTTGTTATTCTACCCAACATTCACTTACCAATACCGCAAATAAAAATTATCGCATAGAATGTAAAATGAGCCACATACCAATTAACATAAAGGCAAAAAGCAACAACAACAACAGCATGTATATATCCCGCGAGCAGGATTTGCTCCAAAAAACGATATTTCATTTTTTGTTTGAGCCTGCGACTCTTCGGTTACTGCTGAATGTAAGCCTGATAGGCTGATATTGGTTAGCAATTAGTTGCCAACAACTACAGCCGAAAGCTCTACCAGGCTGAGCTACCGCGGGATATTTTATTTTAAAAATTTATTATATATATTCTAATCGTAAAATTGAATTTATAGTTAAATAAATCAATATATTATTACCATAAATTTAACAAACCATATGGATGGTAAAAATAACAAAATAAATATCTTAATTTTGTTTTTGTTTTCTATAGCCTTTACATTAATAATCTACATGTTTTTTTTAAATTCACTTGGGAATCCAAAATTTAATTCCATTGAGCTTTTGCCTGAGGAGGCATTTATCATAGTGTTGCACGAAGTTTTTAAATACCCTCTTAGTGAAATTAATGACATTACCTTCAACGATGTTAAAGATAGGTTTACTTACCAATATGTAATGGTGAGAGGTAATGGAAGTGTATATCTGTTGGACCAAGACAATCGTTCTACCATAAAGGCAATTGGAAACACAACGCCCCCAATAACAGAGGGCATTCATTACGCATGGGAAATCACAACTAACAATACAAAAATATATGTAGATTCAACAAGTGGACATATCGTTTCATCCTCTAAAAAGACTTGAGAATACAAATATTGAAAATGCACTAACTATTTTATTACAAATTATTTATCAAGCAATTTGTTTAACAATTCAAAAATAAAATAAGAGATTATCTTATCTGCTCCGGCTCTCCTCATAGACATCAAAGATAAAGCAGACCACTCTGTTTTGTTGAGCCATTTATTATCTGCAGCAGCTTTTACTAACGCATACTCTCCGGATACGTTTTGGACGACCAACGGCGTATCAGTGTATGATTTCATCATTTTTACTAAATCCATGTACCATAAAGAGGGTTTAATCATTACCCAGTCAGCGCCTTCATCAATATCCATTATTACCTCCCTAACAGATTCGCTTAAATTATAAAAACTATTTTGATAAGAAGATTTATCAATAAAATCGGATTTAAAAAAATTATTACTCCTAAATGGCGTATACAAACTAGAGTTATGCTTTGAAGAATAACTCATTATTTTAATGCCATCATAGTCGTTATTTTCCAAAACTCTCCTTAGGTAAAATACTTGGCCATCCATCATTGAGGAAGGAGCAATAAAGTCTGTTCCAGATTCGGATAAGCTTAATGATATCTTTCCCAATATACTCAAGGTTTTATCGTTATCTATTTTTAGGGTTTTCATATTTTTTTTTGGTTCATTTGAATTATTAGCAGCATCATCACAATATATGCCACAATGACCAGAGGTGTTATATTGACAAATGCACACGTCAGAAATAATATTTACCCTGCTGCCAAAATTTGATTTGATTGTTTTAATTGCATTTTGGGTTATTCCGTTTTTATCAAACGAAGAGGCTCCAAACGAATCCCTTTTTGCCGGTATACCAAAAATAAGTATATTGCATATCTTCAAATCAATCAATTTTTGAATGAATACAGGAATGTTATTTATGAAAACTTTAGAATCGTTAAGGTTTCGAAGTCTTAAACTATTCTGATAATTTGATTCACACTCATAAACAAATATAGGAAAAATAAAATCACCTACATTATCAAAAACATTCAATAGATTTTTTAAGTAAAAATGTATTGGTATTAAATTTAACGGTTAAAGATCCTGTATATCTTATTATTATAACTTTTTACAAACCCCTTTTTTTGATAGAAAGACAATAAATTATCGCTTTTAAGTGTTTGAAGACCAAATACTCCACAACCTTTCCTTCTGCCATATTCAATAGAAAAATTGATAATATTTGTTGCAATGTTTTTGTGCCTATATTCTTTCAGAGTACCTAAACAATACAAAGCAATGCAATCATTATGAAAGTATAGGATGCTGCATCCTACAATTTGTTTATTTTTTTCCCCTACAGCACCTATTTCAGCAAAAACAAACTTAAAGATATTGAATTTTTTCAGCAATATCTGATAAATCGATGTTTCTTTGCTTTTATCGATATCAAAGGATAAACAGTAGACCTCTATCCACTTTTTCAGCAAATCAGCATTATCAACTACTAAAACCTTCAAAGATTGATCTTTTTGTTTAAATGCACTGTCAGGTACATTTGAGACGGTCACTTCAGAGTAATTGGGGTAATGCAAACCCAATACTTCATCAATTTTGTTAAAATTTTTGCATAACAAATAATCTTCCAAAAGAGACTTATCTGAGCCTATATGCAAATTAAAAGTCATTTTTTCCTCTTTCGAAAGTTGAAGTAAAGGATGCATCAACTTTTCTATTTCGCTTATGTCATTTAGTATGAAATGAAATTTTTTATTGATTACTGTTCTGTTTATAAAATAATCATCATGCAGGTCTTTGTTAACCAATGTAAAGAACTTGTTGTCGATATTTAAAACTCTAGAACGCCAACTACTACAGAAACTAAATTCGTTATCTTTCAAAACTTTAATAATATTTGAGACCAAGAATTCCGACCATACTTTCAATCAACACCGGATTATGATGCTTATCAATTATTCTTAAGATGAGGCTTATGGATGACTCAGTGTCATAATCGTCACGCATAAACTTTAGAAACTGCTTTAAATATTCTTTTTCTAAATAATTGTATTGTTGGCGATTATTTTCTTTTTTTAACAATAAACCTGCAATAATTTTGTCAATTATATCGGCCCTGTCAAGACCTTCAATGGAAAACTCGACGTCATCTTTATATTTTCTGGATAAAAAAAAGATTTTAATCGCATTTGGACTGTATCTTTTTAAAACATCTGAAATGGAAACAGTATTGCCACTTGAATTAGACATCTTTTCTGAATCAATATTTACAAGCCCTAAATGAACCCAATTGTTTTTTTGGTTCAAGTTACCATTATATGAATTATTTTTGATAAACAATTCATCAATGAACTCGTGATGAGGATATAACAGTTCTCTAGCTCCACCATGGATATCGTATTTGGTGCTAAAAACATTTTTTATTATTTCATGATCTTGAAAATGCCATCCGGGAATGCCCGTTGTCAATATGGTATCATTGTTTTCGCCATTACAATAAGTTTTTTTATATTCTTGGTAAAAATTCTCAGAGTTCCATATCAGTATATCCCTCTGGTTCTTTTTCCCACTAGAGATATCAATTGGCATATCATTAATTTCATCGGATGTTAGCCCAAGGGAGCCAACAATCGGATCCTCAAGAGTCAAGTAAACATTCCCAGCATAAGAATATCCCCTTTTTGTTCTCAGGATATCCGCAACATCATTTTTAATTAAAGATAAAAAGTCAGAAACACGGCTGTAAATAAAATTATGTTCTACTTGCAAATTTTCTAAATCTCTAAAAAGATAAATTAAGTATTTGTCAGGAAGATTGGCAATTTTTTCTGTTTTGTGATTGCTGTTGCTGCTCTTTTGATAGATTTTATGGTCAATATCAGTTAGCTGTAATATAGCAACAGGCGAGTCTCCAACAAATCTATGGAAATTAATTAAAAAATTAAAGAAAATAAAGATTCGAGCATGGCCTATGTGACACTTTTCATAGAGTGTTGGGCCACAGATAAAAATTCTCAATTTCAGGTGTGGTTCTACTACACATTTTGACTTTATATTTTTTTTACTTACAATTTAATTTAAAAAAATTTTTCAACTGTCGTACAAATTGCCAGTATTATTTTTGTTTTGTTTTAAAGCATTCACAATTAAATTCACATCCTCAATGCTTTTTGAAAGCCTACCTATCTTTATGCAATCTCTTATATCTCTAGATTTTAGTTTATTCCAGACTAAATAGGCAATCTCATTTGAGATTTTCGGCCCAAGGTTGCAGTCTTTCAGGAGAATGTTCTCCGTTATTTTTAAAAAGGCCCCATAAGTATATTTTTTAAAATACAGGACCAGAAATCTCGACAACAAAGGTGTCAACAGTTTTTTTTCGTTATTGCATGATGCAAAAACCCAGGTCCTCATAGAAGACTTCCGAACCTTTTCAAACTTCGTTTCACTCAATATTCCAGATTCCATTAGACTCAATAGTACAGCTTGGTCCTTAATTGGCATGTACTCAATCTCATCAATAATCAGGTTTCTGGGCCTGTTTTTAAATAGATAATCTATCATGCCAGCCTTTGTACTATGGCCGCCTAGAGTAAAATATGAGCGTGGGAGTTTCATACATTCCATTAAAAACAAAGTTTTTGCAGAGCCTGGCGGACCAACAATTAAAATATGGACAGGTAAGTTAGACGTTATAGCAAAAAGAAAAATTTTCTTTATATTGTCATTATCGACAATGTTTTCTAAAAGTACGTTATTTGACAAAAAAGCATCAAGTTCATGATTATGACCCAACTCATAATCATTTTTAGTGGAATTACCCATAACGGGGATTCGGCTTTTCTTTACATTTATTCCCCTATTGCTATACGCATCAGTAACATGATCAAACATGACACATTTCTATAACATTCAAAGTAATAAGACTTGTTTTATGATAATTAATACTCCATTTTTCCGGCATTTTATATTCATCAAAATTAAATATTGTTTAGAATAAAATCCATTATTGTTAAACAAACCCACAGTTTTAATTACAAGAAAGATCCCTACAAATGGAATAGAAATCCTAAGATCAAGGTATAATGTAATAATCAATGAGAAAGACAGGCCTTTAAACAGGAACGAGTTAATTAAAAAGGTAAAAGACATAGACGCTATTTTATGCGTATTACAGGACAAAATAGATAAACAAATTATAGACATTGCAGGGCCAAACCTTAAAGTAATAAGCACCTTTAGTACAGGTTATGAGCACATAGATATCGAATCAGCCAATAAAAAAGGCATAAAAGTAGGCTATACCGGAAATACTTTAACAGAAACAACCGCTGATTTAGCATTTGGTTTGATATTATGTTTAGGAAGGAGGGTAGTTGAGGCAGACAAATTTGTTAGAGATTCAAAATGGAAAAATGGTTGGTGCCCTGAGTTAATGCTAGGAACTGACATACATAATAAAGTTTTAGGTCTAATAGGTTTTGGAAAAATTGGCAAGGCAGTGGCCAAAAGAGCGACTGGGTTTGATATGGAAATTATTTACCACAAAAGAAATGTACAAGGAACTGACATAGACAAAAATACAAAAAATAAAGCAAAGTACTGTAAGTTGAAGGAATTAATATCCATTGCAGATTACATAGTAATCTCATGTTCTCTGAATGATGACAGTTACCATCTAATAGACATTGAAAATCTTAAAATTATGAAAAAAACAGCATTCCTAATAAATATTTCCAGGGGAAAAATAATAAAAGAAAGAGATCTGGTTTTTGCCCTGAGAAACAAATACCTGGCAGGAGCAGCGTTAGACGTATTTGAACAGGAGCCAATATTGAAAAGTAATCCACTCATCAAAATGAAAAATGTCATTTTGTTACCACATATTGGGAGTTCAAGCCATAGCACGAGAAATAGAATGTCAGAGATTGCCGCTACAAATATAATTAATGTGTTAGAGGGAAACGATAAAAATGCAATATTAGTGTGATTTTAATCATGGTTTATAAAAGATACCACATTACAAG
>JADDOW010000001.1 GCA_016782225.1 Nitrososphaeraceae archaeon | reverse complement strand
TATTGAAAATTTTAGAGATAATAACAAGGTTTGATGGACTAGCAAAAGAGTTTTTGGCTAAATCACTCTGAATCTCTTTTGCAACCTCTCTTGTGGACTTGCCCTCATTGGCAAGTTTGATCACTGAATTCCCCTTTTCCTATTTATTCAGCAACATCACAGTATTAAATATAGTAATTTAAATCAAAACTAAAAACCTGATTTTCATGATTCCTTGATGTTTTGAGTTGTTTTGCGAGTTGTAAATGGACTTTGTAAACTCCTAATGCAAGGACTATAATAACCAAGCGATTATGTTTAGAACCTCTTGATCTAGCAACCAACAACTTGATATTGTTTCAGATGCCAAATTTAGGTAAATGATTTTTAGATGTATAAGTAGAACATTTGGAACATTTGGAACATTTGCTATTTTCTGACTACCCGCTCAATATCAAAGATACAACATATAGATAGACTAATTGTTTATTTTACTAAAATTTATGGAAAACTTCTATTTTATGCCTATTATGATTTCTATTATAAATTGTTGTATGATTTTCTTATCAGATTATAAAATCATCTAGATAAAACCGTTATTATCATATATGAAACTTCTAGTGGTATGTTAAAATACATTAACATAGTTGCGGCCTTTTGTTAGCAACCGGACTATTCAACTCAAGCGTTAACATGTCATATGCCAAGAACATATCAATTTAGCCATACATCACTGATGGACACAACAATCGCACCTGATCACTGCAACAACATAATTAGCCCAATAAAAGGAGAAGATGGTGGCGGCTTAGGAAGCAACAGCCAAAAGCCCTGACAATAATGGTTCCGACAATCATTAATGGATATGATAACCTTATTCCACAGAATTTCAACTAAATACACCATCAAACATCTCCTCCATTGAGATAATATGATTTGGAAATGAACAGATTATAAGTAGCGAGATAGAGTGGCGACCATATTGGGGCCGCCTGTTTCATCTGATTACTATCATCAGGCCGCCAGCAAATATAGGAGTTGAAATCACCTATAATGAAATAATGATCTTTGAGTTTAATGTCATTCTGATGGCAATGACAGAATCTCATCAAGGATTGATATCGTCACCAAGCCCTTCAGGCCCCTTATTCACATTGGGGATCAATAATCAGTTTTGGATAAAACAGAAAAGGAAAACAATAAAATCCGTGATAATTAATGTCTTCTTAGGTCACACTATTCTCCTTAGCCTTCCTGTCTGTGTATCATAAACGCATCCATATACTGGGATGTCCTTTGGAATGAATGGATTTGTCTTTATCTTTTCAACCTGTTGCCTAACATTTTCCTCCAGGTCAGCAAATGTGTAGAATTGCAATTCACTTGGGTCCTTGTTGTACTTTTGTTTGATGTTGTTACGGATATGTTCATCTGAGAATTTTTGCATTCCGCAGTCAGTATGGTTTATGACGATAAACTCTTCAGTTCCCAAGAGCTCATGGGATACTATGAGAGAACGCATTGCGTCCTCTGTCGCTATGCCCCCTGCGTTTCTTATTATGTTTGCTTCCCCTATGCTTAACCCAAGTATATCCTCAATCAACAACCTGGCATCCATACAAGCCAATACCGCGATTTTTTTTGAAGGCATTGGTTTCAGATGCGAATACCTATAGTCCTTAACGTATTTTTCATTTGAATTAAACACATCTTGTATTTGGCCCATGCTTTATGATTTATGGAGTTGGTCTTTAATAATTTAATTAAATGTCATACCTCCTATACCACCTCACAATTACAAATATTTGCAAATTGAAATTATTGTATCAGACGAATATTTTGAACCTAACTCAACCCATCTTAAGGTGCTGTTGATTTTGAGAATACAAGAACCAAATATTTCCCAAGATGGCGTATGTTTTGGGGATGCACAATAACAACAGAGGCGACAACTAGAATCCACGGTTAGTGCCATGTAGCGGCGCTCCAGAGCGACGCCAAATACAAGAGTCGGACTTATTCAGATTCACTTGGTTTAGAGATGGAGATAGTAGATGGTGGGGAAGCATGCCTAAACCGCTTATATGAAAATACAAGCAACTTTGGTTTATAATAACAATTTTCCCCATTTTGATGACTTCCAACGGTTAAAGTTATTTTATATGTCGTTTATATAACTGTCTAAATAGACAGTCAAAGTTGTTAATTACAATATGATGAACTTTACATAATTCGCAAAGCAATGAGTATTCAAGTCCCATCATATCTTAGATAATTGATTAATAAAAGTCTGGACATATAATTGAAAGTTAATAAGCATTCTTTTCATATAAACCCGTGAATGCATGTATAGGATTCAAATCCATCCCCTTTATAATAATCCATTAATAAATTATATCATTTGAAAATAAAATATAATCCAAATAATGAACTCACAAGTAGCAGATGGGGTTAATGTCCCATCCCGATTCTTATGTGGTTGAATTTGAATATTAGTCAGTTAATTATATCAAATAGGTTACATACAAATTTGATATATGTCCGACTCAGCCCATTACAAATTTGATTATATTTATAGGCCCAAAGCCAACAATAGTAAGAAGGAGTTGCCTGAAATGCAGGCTAAGCAGGAATTGAAAATTTAGATAATAAAATAGACGTAAAAGAAATAGAAAGTGATGGTGCATACAAAGATGATGGTGATTATTATGCCGACCCTGTGGCCAATTTTATGATTGCATTAAAGGCCCCTGAAACAAAGAGGCAATATCCTAAAAGACTTGAGGTTTTCTTTGATTTTCTAAAACTGGAAGGCTCATTTGAAAACAAGGCGATTTGTTTTTATCATCAGGCATCAGAAAACCCAAAATGGCTTACCCTTCAATTAGTGAGATTTCTTCAATTTCAAAAGGAAAGAGCTGCCAAAAAAGAGATAGTGGAATCAACAATTTCAAATTATATTAAGGCAATTAAGTTGTTTTGTGAAATGAATGAAATTGAAGTAAAATGGAAGATTATTAAAAAAGCCTTCCTGCTGGCAGCATTTTTCTGAGTATAGGGTGCCTACAGTTGAAGAAATTAAAAAACTGCTGGAGTTTCCAGACAAGAGGATTAAACCAATTGTCCTATTGATGGTTTCTTCTGGTATGAGAGTGGGCGCATTTGATTATCTAAAATGGAAACACATAATCCCAATTTTTGATGAACAACACCCTGTTCTGATGTTCCACAGATAGTCAGTAGTTGTGGCCGCCATTCTATTTTACTTAATACACCCTAGAACCAATTGCACCAACACAATGGACTTTAGATTAAGATTAAGTCGGAATGTGTGAAGGAGAAAATAGGATTATTGATTTTGTGGGTTAGCGGCGGTGGCCATATTGGCCGCCGAATGCCAGGGCTCGACATTAGTCCGTCATAGATGTCAGGGATGTCAGGGATTTCCGTACTGTTGTTTCTACAAAACAAATGCTAACCATAGGCCAACATGATATGCCAATTGAAAATAGAACAACAGTTGCAAAAACCATGACATCTATGACATCCCTGACATAATGGCAATTACCACTTAACCCAATTGGCTGACAGGTTAATGTATTTTATAATAACCATATTAGATAGAGGGATTACCCCACTTAGGTTATTGTGAACTAACAGAATGAATCAATACAATCAAGTCTGCCAACAAAAAGAATTTTTGATTAAGTGCATGATGCTTGGATGAGTGAAAGTAGGATTATTGATATTATGGATTAGAAGCGGCCATACGGCCGCCATATATAATAATATTGTTCTGGTTCAGTTGCTGGTCTTTCGTCAATAACGCAGCCGGGACAATCACCGCCACAGACACCACTAAATCCAAGTTTTTCAATATCTTCTTTAATCCCGATATAGAAACTATAGGATATGACCAAATGCCAAAATTGTCACCATGGCATCAACTCTACCTATATCCGGGAAGGGATGAATAGTTCCCTTAAGAAAATAGGCTACTATTGCAACACCTGCAATATTCATTATGGCATAGACAAGAAACTGTATACAGTAAATGAGAAAGTGTATACAGTTTTTAGGGATAGTCAAATCATTGAGCCAGCAGACAAGATCCAAGACAATGAAAATATCATAACAATTTCTTCGAGTATCAATAGAAAATCCAATATTTCTTATTCAAAACCAATTATAATGGCAGTAGCCCGGCCCAGATTCGAACTGGGGTCAAAGGCTCCAAAGGCCTCTATGCTTGTCCGCTACATTCGGTATTTAATAATGCTACCGGGCTTTCCGGGCATTTTATTATAAAATTTACTTTCATTATAAGTTTTACGAATTAGAGTTTATGTGCAATACAAGCTTGTCTATGGGATCCTCCATTGTCTGCAATATCCCCCTAGCTTTTTCTTTTAATAACATGCAATTCTGATCGTCATTCAAAAACATGTTCACAAGGGATACGAGGCGAGACATGGTAAAAGCTCTCTTTATTAATCCTGTTCTTTTCAGGTAATCGTCTACATAAAAATGAACAGGTGCAATAGAAATTGTAGGTTTGCCCAAAAGTGCCGATTCTGCAGTCATGGTACCCCCAGCACCAATAAAGACATCAATACTTTTTAAAAGCTCGAGGCCATCTACCACATCCGTCAGTACTATAGCTTTGTTTTTAAAGCGCCTTGAGATTTCGTTAATTTGATCCACATATCTACAGAGAATAACAATATTGTTTTTTTCATTGAAATGTTTGACTATACAATCAACCAAAGCCAATGGTTGCGTAATTAATTTTTTGTTGGTTATATAAGCTGCTTTTGATTCCTCCAATCTTATCAATATGGTTTTTTTTGTAGGATCAATATTCAAATTTTCAAGAATCCCGGTTTTTTCGCTGTCATTGTTAATTTTATTGAGATGGGATTCGTCATGTCGAATTAACCAAGCAACAGGGTCCAATCCGTTGTATCTGATAATCTGTTTTGATGAGATACCGTATTTTATCCATGAAGACAAAGGAATTATAGAGGGTGAAAACAACTTGGTCAAAAGAGGCAAAGAGAGCCTCGCAACTGCCTCTGCATGGGGAGAGTCATTAAAACCTAAATGATTAATGCCCAATCCATAAGAAACTCTTGAAGCTTCAGGAGATGAAAAACTAATTACCAAATCAGGGGAAAAACCGTGAATTATTTTTGATAACCCCATAATCCTATCCGTACTGTTATAGAGCTTGTTATAGAGATCAGCGCCACCATGGCTACCTACAAACAAAAGGTCCAACCCTTTTATTTTAGACAACTCATTGGCCTCCCTGTAATTCCTAGAGGTGCACAAAACGTCATTGTTTTGTTTTCTTAAAATATCAATTGCAGGTTTAAAAAACATTATTTGTTTAGGTGTCAAAATATCAAACCAGATCCGCACAACAACTAAAAATATCATTTTAACATTAAAAAATTCTTTCGATTCAAGGTAAAAAGCAAAACGAAATTGCAATAAAAATCAACAAACCCAAAACTAAATAAAGAAATAGAAATCTTAAGTTAATGGTGAAGTAAAGAATTTTAGAAGAAACTATCAGGTTTAGCAATGACACAGAAAATACAAATATTGCACAAAAGAAAGAGATGGAGACAAACGACGAATCAATAACCACCACAACCCAAAATAAGGATATTGTAATTTATGGATTAAGTACTGAAGGCTACGAAATAGCAAAAAGGATATTGCAGCATCAATCAAGGGTAGTTATAATTGATGAGAATTCAAGGTTAGGCATATTATTAACTCCAAAAATAGTAAAAGAATATCCAAATATTGCATTTTTAATGGAAGAGGAGTTATTATTAAATTTAGAGCCATTTGATAAATCCATAAGTGGTGCTCCAATTATATTCTTTGTTCCGAGAATTAGAAAAACAAACTATGATGTAAAAAATGACATCATTCCAAAATTTAAAGAAATAATATCTAATTTAAAAAAAAACACCTCAATTGTTTTTAATATCCCATTAGGAATAGGTGGAAATACAGAAATAATAACACTAATAGAACACCTATCGGGTTTTACCGTAGGAACAGATATTTTCTATTACTATAATCCATTGGACAAAATTGAATCAGCGGAAACAATCATAGGATCATATCAGCAAATAAGTGATACTTATTTTAGCAGTACCATAAATTTAATCTACAAGATAGATAAGCAAAAACTAAAGATACTAAGTATTTCATCAGCAGAGTTATTGTATACAATTAATATCGTAAACAGATACTCTAACATGACATCAATTAACGAAATCACAAAGATAAACAGAATAAAAGAAATCAGAAGTGAAATATCTCAAAATAATATAGAGCCCATATATTTTGATGAGATAGTGAATGGTCTGTTTGATTTAAGGATTCTGAGTTTGTCGCTCACAAACTCATCAGCCTTGGGTTATATTATCAATGGTACGATAAGGTCAATTGAAGGATTCGCAAAAAGCCTTGTTGAAGAAATAAGAATTCAGTTAAAATTGAGAGAAATAAAGGCTAGCAGAACAAAAGTTACCATATTGTGGACCATTGACAACAATGAAATGAGAGGCGACAAAACCATAATGCTGGAATCACTAAAATTAAAACTAAGGGACTATATTGCAGAAGTAGACACCCAAACTATAGAAAACTATCTACCAAATACAGTGACTAACATAATAATTGCATGTTCAAGCGAAGACTATAAAAAAATAATATCAAAAATAGATAAGAACCACTACCACAACTCCAAAATAATAGTAGTGTCAGCCAACACATTCTTTAATACAGTAGAAATATAATCAATCAAAGAACCAAAAAGAACATAGACTTGTGTTGTTGTTTTGCAACATATAACATTAAAAAAATTGAAGAAGAAAAGACAGATCAGATCAGAGGTTCCAGTTGTCTTTCTTGATGTTATATTCCTCTCTAGAGTATTTTACTATTGCAGGGTGTCCCATTACGACAACATCTGGGGGAACATCTTTAGTAACTACAGAAGCCATCGCAATAACGCTGTTTTTGCCTATTCTGACTCCAGGTTTAATGACAGACCGCCCCCCAATAATCACACCGTCTTCAACAATCACACCAATCATTTTTTTACTCATAGGGTATGGATCATTTGTAAACGTTGCCCCGGGCCCAACAAAAACATCATTTCCAATTTCCGTAAGTGGTGGAATATATACAGAGCCTTCTATACGGCAATTATCTCCAATTTTGACACCATAATCAACATGAGTTAGAGAACCAACCATGACATTGTTGCCTATTGACGTATTTTCACCTACATACGCAAAATGCCATATTTTAACATTTTTCCCAATTTTTGCTTTTGGAGAAACAAAATTAATTACAGGATTCGCCTTGTTTTCCAATAGTTGTTATCACTAAAACAACCACTATAAAAATCATATTACAGTAACTTGAAATTAATTGTCAATGCCCTGTCAACTGCCAAGACGACAATAAGCAAGAAAAAAGTTATGACTTTAGGCAATATCAAAAGTTTCAATAGGTAAGATAAACTGGCGCCCCAGTGTTACTTGAAATGAGGGCAGCTTCTGCGATTTTGGTTACTGCAGTTGCTTCCTCAGGGGTTACCAAAAATTTTGTTATTTTACCCGTCAAAGATTGAAGAAAACTTTTTAACTCCAAAGTCAAAGGTTCCTGAAATTGTCTTCGCGGAATAAGCGTTTTATTTTCATCGTCTATTTTTATTTCCTGAGTTATAAAATCTCCAGTGATAATTCCTTCCGAACAGACTGCACTGAATCTCCTAACTTTTTTTGGAGTGATCCAGTTAGAGGCAATAATTGCAACTTTTTGATTTTCAAATCCTAACATTATGGTAGCAAAATCTTCTGAAGAATGAAACTTTCTTCCTGATCGAGCAAAGACAACAGCTGGTTTTGAGTTAAAAATAAACAATGCAGTATCAATGTCATGTACAGAGGTATCATAAATTATTCCCACGTCCTTTATATGCAATGGCATTCTGTTCTCACGATGAAACTCCATCATTAACAGTTCACCACAAGTGTTTTCTTCAATAATGTGTTTAAGGTCTTGAATTGCAGGATTAAATCTTTCAATATAACCAGATGTCAATATCACATCATGTTGTTTTGACAATTTAGTTAATTCCTCACACTCCACTGATGAAAAGGACAACGGCTTTTCAACAAAAACATTTATTTTGCGTTTTATGATTTCTGATGCGATTGCATAATGAGTTTTGGTTGGGGTGCAAACCAAGCAGGCATCAAGATTACGTTCTTTTTCAAATAAATCTTTTAGGTTGGAGTAGGAATGTATTTTATATTTACTTGAAATGGACTTGATTCTATTTTCGTCAGAATCGCATACTGCACTTAACACACCCAAATCGTTTAGTACACGAACATGATTCTTTCCCCACCCTCCCGTTCCAATTACTGCAATATTTAAGTCATATTCGCTCATTTACTGGCTCACTCGCAATAAAATGGCAAACAGACATTTAAGGGTAAATCCGTCAAATAGGGTTACCATACATTAGTAAGCCACTCTCGGAATTGGCTAACTTCAGAAATTACTATTTTCTGGTAAAAACCAGAAATCTGTTTTGTAATTTCACCCACCAGACCATCACCGATAGCATGATTGTCAACACCGATGATAGACGTTATTTCTGCAGCTGTTCCCGTTACAAATATCTCATCTGCCATATACAACTCTGATCGTGTAATGGTGCGCTCGTAAACTTCATATCCAAGATTTTTCGCTATTGTAATGGCTGTATCTCTCGTGATTCCCTCAAGTATAGAATCTGAAAGGGATGGGGTATATATTTTACTATTTCGAATAACAAAAATATTTTCACCTGGTGCTTCACTAACATTTCCATTGTAATCCAACAAAATAGACTCATCATACCCATTCCTCTTGCATTCTTGAGTAGCCAATATAGAATTCAAATAATTACCTCCAGCCTTGGCCATTGGTGGGGTAGAGTTTCCGTTAATACGCCTCCACGAGGAAATACAAGTTCTAATGCCACTCTCAGGAAAATAACGGCTGAAAGGAAATGCAATTATAGCAAGATGAGTTGGCGAGTTTAGATTGACATTTAGGTCGATTCCATGCAGCCCAACAAAAAGTAAAGGTCTAATGTAACAAGATTCTTTAATATCATTCTTTCTTAGTAATTGAATGACATAACTACAGATATCATCTATCGAATATTTAGAATTAATAGAATACATTTCCGCAGACTGAATTAATCTTTTTATGTGCTCCCTTAGTTTAAAAATAAAAAGATTGTTACCATTTGAATAACCCCTTATGCCTTCAAAAACAGAGGTTCCATAATGCAATGCATGAGTTGTAATAGGTACATTGACGGATTCCCAAGATTTGAATTCGCCATCAAACCAAATAAAATCAGCATTTTTAGTTTTCATAGATTTGCAAGTTTTTTACTAATATAAAAGTGTTAAATTTTATTATTTTTTTAGAAAAAACCATCTTTTGGGAATTTCATTCCAAAGATGCGGATAGTTTTATCATCAGCATTAGAAAAACGCTCAATGACACCCCAATTGTTTCTGATTATGTCATGAACTTTTGGCGAAACAAATTTACCCCATTCCAATTTCAGGTTATCGGATTGGTATGATGTTTCAGAGTCCAAAGCAGACCTATATAATAGATTTTTCACATTGGTAGAAGAGATAACCTGTCTGTTAGCTTGTATGGGGTTAAAACCAAAAAGTTGCAATAGCAATCTTTCGGCCCTATCACCAGTATAAGTAATAAAGTCAGGTTCCTGTACGTTAAAAATAATTTTTTTTTTTAATTGTAAAAATGGTGGTGGAAAAAAAGGAGAGAAATACTTTACATATGGTGAAACAAAGGCATAATCTCCCAATACTCGAACATTTTCATTATAATCAAATGATTCTTGAATCATTTGTTTTCGAATTTCAAAAGAGAAAGGAAAGCTTCTGGTGGTAACTTCCTTTTGGTTTTTTATAAATCTGACAGGGAAAACATAAACTTTATAATTTTGTAGCAAATTTTCTATAATTTTTTCATGTGAAAGTGTTAATGGGTTTAGATGAGCTAAAAATATTGCAGCTATTTTTGTTTTATTTGTATTTTTTTCCATAATACAAAAGGAGTAAAAATTAAAACTTGGATTTTCAGGATTGTCTATTAACTTGTATTTCTATTGTCGAAACATTTCTTGTTCTGCCATCTTCTGCTTGAACTGTTTCTGATCCAATTTTGATATCACCGATAGAATAACCTGCATTTTCCATTCGTTTCAATATTATTTGAGATACATCTACAGCTCGCCCAATGCTTAACCCTCTTGCTTTAATAGTTACAGATGGCTGATTAGCTAATTGGATTAGTGTAGAAGTTACATATGCCATTAAAGGTTTCTTCCCGATATATATGGAGTCTCTTGTAGAGCTATTTTCATTGTTTTGTTGATTAGGTTGTGAGTGTACTTCTGACATCAATACAATTAGTTAATAGGATAATTTAAATCTAAGATTTCTAAGGAAATTATCTCACTCTTTTTTATTTTATAGATAGAAATTAGGAGGAGTCATCATCTATATGTTTTTCAATAGTGAATCTTAATTCATTCATTTTATCTCTAAGAGAATCTATTCGCATTTCACTTTTTTTTTGGTATTCACCTATCTTAAGATTCAAAAATAAAATCATTTCCAATTGTTCTTTTTTATTTGGGGAACCTTTAGTAATTCTATAGTTAATGGAATTTTCAGGGGTGACATCTTTAATTAACATATAAAGATCATTTGAGGTTATACCATAATTTGAGAAATCAGTGTTGGTTAAAAACCGAGAAATATCATCAATACTTAGTAGGTTAAGTGGAATATTGCCTTTTTTTATCGCATAGTCAACAAGTCCACCAACTAATTTATGTGAAGACCTAAATGAAATTTTTTTTCTCTTAATCAGCTGTTCGGATATGTCAAGTGAAATTGCATAGCTTTCGGATGAAATCTCATACATCCTTTTTTTATTGATTTTAAGGGTTTTAATTATGCCATTGGTTATCAATAACGAATCTTCTAGTATAGATGACATCTTCCACAAGGAAGGCTTGATTTCCTGCAGATCTCTACTATAACCGGATGGAAGTCCTTTCATAATTGAATATATGGATTGCAAAATTCCGGTGGCCAGGCCAGTCTTTCCCCTTATTATTTCAAGTGGATCAGGATTTTTTTTCTGTGGCATAACAGAAGAGGAAGAGCTAAACCCATCATCTAAAGATATGAATCCAAATTCAGAAGTAGCCCATAATATTAGATCTTCAGACACTCTACACAAGTTTAACATGCATATCAGAGAATTGGATGCAAACTCTATCAATGAATCGCGTGAGCTAGTTGCATCTATGCTATTGTAAATTAAACCCGAGAATCCCAACATAGATGAAACTCTTTCCCTATCAATGTTGATACTGCTACCACCAATAGCACAGGCGCCTAATGGAGAACAATTAATCCTATCATATAATTCAAAGAATCTATCAAAATCACGAATTAACGAATAAGCATAAGATAGCAGATAATGAGAAAAAACCCCTAATTGAGCATGTTGCAAATGAGTATACATAGGCATTATAGAATCGATATTCTCTTCTGCTCTTTTGATTATAGAAGAAATCAAAATGATCAAATTTTGACATATGTTGTTTATATCATCTCGTGCTTTCATTCGCATATCTAAAACAACCTGATCGTTTCTTGATCGTGCAGTATGCATTTTTCCGCCTGATTCCATATCAGTCATCTTAATAATTGCAGATTCAACTAACTCATGTATGTCTTCAGAATTTGAGTTTCCAAATTCTTTTAATAAACTGGCATTATTCAATAAACTAGTTGTACTCTCTAGTATTTTTTTTAATTCGTTTTTTGACAATATACCAACCTCATATAACATTACAACATGAGCCTGACTACCTATAATATCATAAAAGAGCAAGTTATGGTCATCATATACAGAAGACAGAAAGGAAAGTGCAGAATCATCTAAATTCCCATGTGGTCTCGATCTATACATTAAAAATTTTTATTCAGTTGGTAATATTAATAAGTTTTAATTTAAATAATTAATAAATAGGAAGATAATAATATACAAATATGTCTCAGGATTTGCAACTCACAAGGCGTCAGATATTTGAAGAACTCACAAAAATAGTAGATCCAGAAATCGGAGTATCAATCATGGAATTAGAGCTAATAGACAAGGTAGATATAGAACAGGGAAAAGTGAATGTTGATTTACATCTTACTAGTCCGTTTTGTCCAGCAGTCTTTGGCTTCAAAATAGCTCAAGATGTAAAAGACAATATATGTAAGGTTGAAGGTATAGAAGATGTAAAAGTGAATGTAAGCAATCATTTCATGGCAGAAGCAATAAACAAGCAGGTTAATGAAAGTAAATCCCCCAAATCTTCATCAACAACAAATGAATCTACGACTAACACAGGTCAAGACTCAAAACAATCAGAATAGGCTTTAATAAAAAAAAGGGTTAGTAGGTAAATTAAAACCAATCTATCCTATACGGCTATATAAAATCGAGTTAAATGGATTATAACCATTATATTTATTCTTTATTTTTTGTTCTCAGATTTGAAAGTTTTTTGTTGTTTTTCGATAATCCAAGCATATGGCCTTTAAGGAGTTGTATGCCTAGTGCTGGATCAACACCTTTGGGGCAAACAACACTGCATGATCCTGCAAAATGACATCTCCAAATGCCATGTCTCTCATCAATTATATTAAATCTAGTCTTTTTGCTATCATCCCTGCTATCTGCTTCATATCTGTATGCTTGGGATAATGCTTGAGGTCCTGGGAATTTAGGGTCCGTTGCTACTGTTGGACATGCAGAGTAGCAAAGGCCACACCTTATGCAATATGAAAATTGGAGGTATTTATCAACATCTTCATGCGTCTGCTCAAATTCAACAAGGTCATGTTTGTCATCAATGTCAAGTGAAACCTTATCATTTTGAATAAAGGGTTTCATGTTTTTGTGATGACTAAAGAATTGAGAAAAATCAGAAACCAGATCCCTTATTCTAGGGAAATTAGGTAAAGGTTCGCAAACAACGACATCATCCTTTAACTCAGATATCTTTGTATAACAAGCAAGGCTGGGTCTACCGTTTATTTTCATTCCACATGAGCCACAAGAAGCCATTCTACAAGAATAACGAATCCCAACACTGCTATCAGAATAACTTTTTACATGTAACAGAGCATCTAAAACAGTAGTCCAACGCTTAACGGGAACTTCAAATTTATCGTAATGCGGAGAATCATCTTTGTTATAATTAGTTCTGTATACCTTTAAAATTACTTTTTTGTTATCTTCATTGCTCATATTTATCATTCACTCAACTATTTACTTTATTTATCATTCCTACGAGATAAAAAGAAGTATACATTGGTCATAGTAGTAATTTTTATCAACCACATCATAATCCGCTCGCAATAACAATTGTTCTTGTACCATACGCTATTACACCAACCATAGCTATCAACACCAATATAGTTATTGTGGATTCCCATCTATGAGATTGCTTAAGTTCTATCAAAATAATCCTTAGCCCATTGAAGCCATGAATAGATATCAAGACTAGGATAGACTCTAAAAGTATAACATAAAAGATATTTTGATAATTAGCTACTACATTTTCATACGATAAGCTTTGGCCAAATGGCATAATAAGCCGAAATATAATATGTATAGCTACAGCAAATAAAGACAAAATTCCAGTCAAATAGTGAATTTTTGTTATTTGGCTTTCCCGTAGTCTCAATAACGCCATATGTTATAATTCAATCCTATACCGATATTTTAAATTAATAATATTTGCGCGTATTATTGTAATGATCATCATTTTCGTTCTTACCTTAACCGCCTTCTCCAAATAGGACCATTCCGCCATATAGCATTGCAATGCAGGCCAACAATAAAGCAACCCATATACCTGATTTTTGGATGTAATTTAAGGATGAAGGGTTGTATGGATAATCAGGCCTGCCAGGTTTTCCCAAGCCTTTGCCTGATTCTGTAAAAATCAGACGTATTCCGTTAACGGTGTGAAAAGTACTTGTGCCTATGACAAGTATAAGGAAGATATGGCCACCAATAGTTTGGGTTAATTCTAACATACTGTTCCACGCATCAATACCATTTGTAATAGAGCTGGTTTCATATACATGACCAACGAAATACACCAATAAAAACAAACCTGTCAAACGCTGCAGCCAATAGGACACTCTTTCCCAACCATATCGTGTTGGATTAAGCCATCCCCTTACACCTTCACGTCCAGAATTGATATTGTTGTTTTCTTTATTGTTGGAAACAGTACCCATTTAATATCGCCTCTCTACAGGGGCATAACGCGTAAATGTGACAGGATGCCAACTCATTTTAGGTTCGCCTTCATCGTGATAATATGCAAGCGTATGTTTTAAATAGTTATTATCGTCACGCGTATCATAATCGATTCGCGCATGCGCCCCCCTGGATTCACGTCTGTTTAGTGCACCTAGTAACACTACCTCGGCAACCCTTAGCATAGAATCAATTTCCATCACATTAATGAAATTAGTGTTATACTCCTTGGCATGATCGTCAACGTGTTTCCAAGACAAAGACTTAAGGTGGCGTATTTTTTTTAAGCCTTCAGTAAGGGCAGACTCAGTTCTATAGACATAAGCTTTTTCATCCATGGTATCAGTTAATTCTTTTCTCACCCCGTATGGATTTACCCCGCCTCGCCCTCTAAATATTCCATCGAATATTCGTTTTTCTTCTTGGGAAATTTGCTGATTATCAATATTAATTGAGTTATGCTTATGTTTAATCGAATAGTTTGCAGCTAGTTCACCAGTAATGGTGCCCCAAACCAAACATTCGGAAGTTGAATTTGCGCCCAACCTATTAGCCCCATGTAGGCTATTGCATGAAGCTTCTCCCGCAACCCATAGACCATTTAATTCTGTAGCACCATCTAAATTTGAGTGGATTCCTCCCATCATGTAATGACAAACAGGCCTCACTTCAATAGGCTCATCTATAACATCAATACCAGAAAACTTTATTCCGATTTCTCTAATTCCCGCTAATTTTTCTTTAATTTTTTCTCCTCCCAGGTGTCTCAAATCTAGTTTAAGACAATCTACGCCTGTTTCGTGTTTGAACCCCCTACCAGCTTGAATTTCAGTTATCATAGAACGAGAAACCACATCTCTGGCTGCTAACTCCAATTTATTTCCCGCGTATGTTTTCATAAAACGCTCTCCTGTAGAATTAATCAGATAGCCGCCTTCACCTCTTGCTCCTTCAGTAATCAATATTCCAGATGGTAAAATGCCAGTAGGATGAAATTGAACAAACTCCATATCTTTTAAAGCCAGTCCAGCCCGATAGGCCATATCCAATCCATCAGGGGTAGAAGAATAGGCATATGTAGAAAAGCTATAAATTCGTCCTGCACCCCCGGTGCAGATTATTCCTGCTGGAGCAACAACATTAACAAAGTGGCCATTTTTAATTTCTATGCAGGTAAAACCTTGAAAAGCACCATCATTATGAAGTATTGAAGAACAAAACCACTCATCAAAGAAAATAATGTTTTCATATTTGAGGCAGGTATCAAACAAAGTCTGCATTTCGTAAAATCCAACTTTATCTTGAGCATATGTTGCTCTAGGAAACGAATAACCGCCAAATTTCCTTTGATCAATTCCACCATTTTCTTTTCTGGACCAAGGCATTCCCCACCGGTCCAACTGAATTATCTCGTATGGAACCTTTTTAACCAACATCTCTGCAACATCTTGGTCTGCCAAAAAATCACTTCCTTTAATTGTATCATACACATGTGATTCCAAGTTATCACCCTCGTTTTCACAAAGAACAGCAGCAGTGCCTCCCTCTGCAGAAACCGAGTGAGAACGCATCGCTTGGACTTTAGAGATTACTGCTATTCTCAAATTTTTATTTTTTGATGCAGCGGATATAGCGGCACGCAATCCTGCAAGTCCAGAACCAACAATTATGATATCATACGAAAGAGTCTCTGTCAAATATTTTTATCTCACATAAATATTCATTATTTCAATAATAAATTCTTTCTAATTACTAGTTGTAAATCATCATGCAAAATATGTATTGTAATAAATGATTGTTAAATAGTGATGTAAAATCTTTTTGCGTATGTGTTGTAACAACTAGCACAACATTGAATACCGTTAATTATATCAAAAAATATTATTGGTTTTTCTGCAACAAGTTTTCTAAACCATTTTCACCAACTGCACCCACAGCCCTATCAGCTGGTTGTCCATCCACAAACATTACAAAAGTCGGTATAGCATATACATCAAAACGCATAGCTATCGCCTGGTTATCATCTACATTTAATCTTCCGAATTTTACCTTATCACCATATTTTTTAAATAGCTTATCAAAAATTGGAAGCATAAATTGACAAGGCCCACACCATGTAGCCCAAAAATCGACTAAAACAAATTTATTGTCTGATAAGATATCATCAAAGTTTTTTTCAGATAATTCGACTATATTGCCAAAGTGTGATGAACTAGATTCATTACTCATTTTTACGCATCTTTTATATTAAGAATTAATATATAAGACTTTATTAAAATAAGTTAAGGCATATTTAGTCACAGTCATTCTTTTACAAATCAACAATGTATTCTGTAACAAACTCATTTGTATTCTGTTCTTTGAATATCTTCATCTCATGATAGGTTATTCCTTTGATTTCAACTTTAAGTTCATGTTTTCCATAATCTACAGAATCGCCTTCTCCATATCCTTCGATAAGGTATTTTTTCAACTCTTTATTGAAATCAACAACAATATTAAAATCGGACAAAACGATTTTGTCTATTAATAATAACAACAAGATTTTTTCCAACCAATCGTACAGTAAATTTTCTAAATCAGATCCCTCAGCAGAGAGAAAAATTTTTTGTTTTTTTTCAATTTTAGCAACATCATACATTATATTTACAAGACCTTTTGCCGAATATTGAAATGCCTCAGCTAAAGTTTTTCCGTTGCAACGAACATATGCATCGGTCATATGGTCCAAATATTCAACATTTTTAAGGCTCATAATTCGTATTAATTTAACTGGATATTATAATTAACCGGAAAATCTAAATTAAAAAAAACTAACTGTTCAATAACAATGAAGTTTGATTTGCCACGTGGAATGAGAGACATTGAAACAGAAGAGTTCGAGAATATCAATCTAATTAGAAATGCATTTTTTGAATTGGCTAAATGTTTTAATTTTAGGGTAATGGAACCATCGCCATTAGAATTACTATCAACACTAGAATCAAAATCAGGTCCAGGAATAATAAACGAAATTTACAGCTTTGCAGATAAAGGAAATAGGAAAGTGGCTCTCAGATATGACTTAACCGTAGGATTGACAAGGTTTTTTGTCTCTAGAAGAGATCTAAAGATTCCCGCAAAAATTGCATCTTTTGGTGGAGTGTGGAGATATGATGAACCACAGTCAGGAAGGTATAGGTTTTTTCATCAATGGGATATTGAGATCTATGGTCCAAATAGCTTAGAATCAGACATAGAAATAATTGAATTTACATCGGTTTTTCTTGATAAATTAGGCTTAAAGAAGATAACAATCGATATCAACAGCAGAGAACTACTTGAAGAATATATTAAAAATAATCTAAAGATTCTAAAAGAAGAAACACTATTTGAAATATTCAGGGCAATAGACAAAGTTCCTAAAAAAGGAAAGAGTGAAGTTTTAAGAGAATATGAAAAAAGGATCGATGCTGAAGTTTTAGAAAAAGCTATAGCTTTCGCAGAAAAAAGAGGAAGTTATGAGGCAATAAACCAATTCATTGAGCCATTAAAGTTAAAATCATGGGAAAACATTAAAAAAGTTGCCATATCATTAAATAAAAGGGAAGTAAACAACATAAGAATAAACCTAGGCATTGTACGGGGTTTAGATTACTATTCAGGAATTGTTTTTGAAGCAATAGACAATGAAGGTGATTATGGCTCCTTAGTAGGTGGAGGCAGATATAACAAACTAACAGAAACGTTCGGGAGAAAGGATATGGGAGCAACTGGTGCAGCAGGAGGCATTGAAAGAATTATCCTGGCAATGAAAAAACACAAGATCATAGAGGAAAAAAACACAGCAAAGGATTTGATATTTATAGCCTATAACTCTCCGGAAATGGTAAATTTGGTAGAGAGATTAGCATCCATATTAAGAAAAGAAAATAAAACGGTAGACTATGACCTATTGGGCAGATCATTTTCAAAGCAAATTATTGATGCCGAAAGTAAAAAGGCAAAAAATACAATTATTTTTAATTCTGAAGAGGTAAAATCAGATGGAAATATTATTTTAAGGGACAACATATTCAAAAAGGAAAAGAAAATAAGCATCATTAAAAACTTTGACGCATTAGTTAATGAATTGAATTAAAACAAAGCAAAACAGATAGAATCAGCATTCAGCCCATTTAATAAATTATTGCGTATACCAATCAGTCTAGTTTTACGGTTTTGACGCTTTTCATTTTTATGAATCCACTCGGAGTTTTAGCATAAACTCTTCTTATCACCAAATCCGGGGGATCATAACTTATGTAAATATCATCTTCTTCTAATTCTTGAACATTATAATTAATTTCAATTAGATCTTCTTGGAATCCATTTTCTTTTAGTTTTGATTTTGCCTTTTCAATTAGTTCGTTATCAGAAGTATTAGGGGCAAAAAAAATTTTTCCCATTAATTTAAAGTCTGTCATCTATATTATAGCATAAATAAAAGTTAAAAACCATATAAATATCACGATGAAATGCAAAAATTTAAAGGTATCCAAAAGCAGGATCTGACTTCCTTCTCAACGTAATGATATAATCCAATACAACTTTTTCTTCCGCGTCTAGCTTATGATTAAATCGCCCAAGTAGCGTTTTTGCTTGTTTGCTATTAAGGTAAGTATAAAACACATCACCTTCGTTTAGTTGACGACCAATCTGCGGTCCATTGATGGATACTGCAACTTGCATTCCTTTGGTAGCTTCGTCTATAGTCTTGCCCTTATCTTGAATTTGATGTATTATTCCAACTTTTTTTCCAGTACTATTCATTATAGACATCTTTTGTTTTATTTTACCAATGTTTATTTCTGCCCCAAACACAGCAGGATCACTTCTCCTAAAAACATAGCCTTTCATAAATTCGAATTTGCTGACAGGCGGAATTTCATTGAATAAAATGGAATCTTCGTGTTCTTTTTGATAGGAAACCCAATCCACATAATTACGCACAAGATTGTAAATTATTTTTTCATTAAAGATCTTTATGTTTCGCTCATAGGATTCTTTTTCAGCGTCTTCTAAAAGTTTCACATTAAAACCAAGGATTACCCCCAAATAACGATCCTTATCTTTAACTGCAGCTGCAGCCATTACATCCCTTCTGCTTATTTGACCAATATCAGACGATCTAATAGGTATTCTATCTTTTTTTAGCATTTCAGAAATTGCTTCTATAGAACCAATTGTATCGCATCTTAAAATGATTCCATTTGACTCAGTATTGACAATAACAGATTTGACTTCAGATTCCACAATTTTTTTTATTTCTTCTACGTTATCTTTCGAGGTCATGCCATATAATGGACTTCCTGCTATTACACCTTCCAAATCAGGAGAAGTAATTTTTAACCCTGCTGCAGAGACCACCATATCAACATGCCTGAATTTATCTCTTGGATCACGCATCTCATCAAGCGGTTTTGGCAAAAGTAATGACTTTACCTTGGTTATAACTGCAGACTCTCGTTTTGCAACTACTATCGAATCGCCTTGTTTTATAACTCCATCTAAAAGTATTATATTTGCAGAAGGCCCTAAGCCAATCTCTTCTTTAACTTCCAATATAATCCCACGAGCAGATCCCTCATGTCGTTCTAATTTTTGTGTCATGTATTGCTGAGTCAATCCAACCAAAACTGTAAGAAGTTCAGGTATACCCACACCACTAACCGCACTAACAGGTACCAAAGCTACCTCTTTTGCAAAATCTTTAACACGCCAGAATGCTTCAGAACTAAATCCTAACTCAGAAAGAGAGCCTAAAACAGCATATATTTTATTATCGAGATCGAGTTGGACTTCCTTTGGCTGTATTTTTATTTCTTGAGTAATAAAATTAGTTTGTCCGTTTTTCCATCCCGTTATACGGTCAACTTTATTTATTGCAACTACAAATGGAACTTTCCTTTTTTTTAAAATATTTATGCTTTCAACAGTCTGAGGTTCAAATCCTTTATTTACATCTACAACTAGTATTGCGATATCTGCAGCTGACCCCCCCCTTATTCTCAGATTCGCAAAAACTTCATGTCCCGGCGTATCAATGACTAACAGTCCAGGTATAGAATGAGCATGAGAAGATATTTTTTTAAATAAAGGTCCAGTTAAACTTTTAATAGTATCTAGTGGAAAAAAGCTAGCACCAATATGTTGTGTTATTCCTCCGGCTTCATGAGTTTGAACAAAGGTTCCACGGATTTTATCCAATAAAGAAGTTTTGCCCGAGTCTACATGACCTAGAACTACTACTACTGGTTGGCGTAAATGCATGCACTTATGAGAATACTACAGATGACTCTTTTATGAAGCTTTCAAGAGAATCAGAGGCATGAATAATATTATTTGTTATTTCTAACCCATAGTCACCCCTGATAGTACCAGGTGCAGCATCAAATGATTTTGTAGGACCAATCATAATTCTAACAGTGCTTATAGCGTTATTTCCTTCAAGAATACAAGCAACTACTGTTCCAGAACAGATAAATGAGACCAATTCATTAAAAAAAGGTTTATTTTTATGCGCATAATAGAACTCTTGAGCCTTATCCATTTTAAAATTGTAGGTCTTTAATTGTTTTATATCAAAACCTTTGTCCTCAAAACGTTGCAAGATTTTACCTACCAATTTTCGTTGAAAAGCATCAGGCTTTACTAATATCAGAGTTTTCTCAGTATTCATTTATTTTCGCTTTTTAATTCCACCCTTAATATATTTATCAGTCCATTTGAAAACCCTTGGGTCTCTTTTTAAATCTCTAAGGTTTTTTTTACATCTTGCTGAGCACGTCCATTGAATTGATCCATCATTCTTAACTAACATAATTCCTTTGCCTGTTTCAACGTGTTTTCCACAGAAAAAACATTTTCTTAAAGATGCTACATTTCTACTCATTGTATTTTCACCATTACCAATATCTTATTTTGGGTCATTTTATTTTTCTTGCTTCTCTTTCTGTTTCTCTAAGCATTAGTATATCGTTCATTTTTATAGGGCCTTTTACATTTCTTGTAAGAATTCTCCCCTTATCTTTCCCTTCAGAAATTCTAACACGTACTTGAATCACTTCCCCAGCTATACCAGTTCTACCTACAATCTGAATTACTTCTGCAGGAATTACCTTTTCTTCAGTTTTACTCACCTGATAAACACATCCGCAAAATTATTCATTTATTTTTTAAATTATCAACAGTGCCTGTTATTTGATCCAGGATTTGTTGTGATTCGCCAGCATCAATAATTGTAGCTGCTGCTGATCCTACTTCAATTCCTAATGCATTCCCTAAATCCTTTTTACTAGGGACAAAAACATATTTGGATGTACGTTCATCACATAAAATAGGTAAATGTGCAACAACTTCTGGTGGTTCAACATCTTCAGCAATAATGACTAATTTACTTATACCTCGTTCTATTGCTTTAGTAGTTTCATTCGTGCCTTTTCTTACCAATCCACTTTGTTTGGCCAATCTAACAGCTTCATAAATTGCATTAACTAGATCTTTTGGTGTATCATATTTTACATAATAGGGTTTACTCATAGTTTACTATCACCCATTGGGATCATTTCCACCCTTAAAATATCGAAAAAAGAGTATTAAAAACGTTGTTATAGACTAGAATTATTAATACGAAATGATTTCTTAATCAATTCATCATATTCTCTTATTTTCGAATTAAGCAAAGATTTATCATCTGATTCTGCATATATCCTTAATAATGGTTCAGTACCGCTAGGTCTAAACATTATCCATGAATCATCATCAAACCATATCTTAATGCCATCCATATCTTCAATTTTTTTTACAGATCCGTGATTTTTACACAAATCAAGGACACGGGGAATATCCTCGTTATTTGATAGTTTTAGACTGGACTTGTACTGATAGGTATTGTTAAACATCTTATATATAAGAGACAAAGAAGCATCTGAACCACTGCTATGGTTATTGTTTTGAAGACTTATTTCGGACGGATTTTGCTTATAATAACTTAACATATCTAAAATTAAAGTTGTTGTAATAGCACCATCACGCACTTCATTTAAAGGACCGTAAAAAAAACCACCATTTTCTTCAAATCCAATTATTGAATTATTGTCTCTCATGCAATGAGTAACTTCCACACTTCCCACTTTTGTAAAAAGTACTTTGTTATCAAGACTATTGCATATTCTAGATATAAGTAAAGAGGAATTGATGGGGCATACCACGGATGTCTTGAGTTTTTTGTTTTTGATCAAATGATAGGCCAATATAGCGCCGGTTTTATCACCCCAGTGTATGATCCCCTCTTCATCACAAAATATACTCCTATCCCCATCACCATCATAAGCAACTCCCAGATCTGCGTTAGTTTTTTTTACCAGCTCCGTCAGATCAGTTAAATTATCCATTTTTGGTTCGGAGCCACGCGCAGAAAAACTTCCATCAATATTTCCGTTTATAATTAATATTTCACACCCTAATTTTTTTGCAATTAATGGAGCCACTAACGATTGCACACCATTACCAAAATCCATTACAATTTTAAATTTACATTGCCTTATAGCATCAACATCTACAAATGATAAAGCTTTATCCACATACTTTTCTATGGCATCTTCCAAAATAAACGAATTTCCAAAATTTAAATATGATATTTTTGTGAATTCTTTTTGATAATAAATATCTTCTATGCATTGTTCATCTTTTCTCGATAACTCTATTCCGCTTTTAGATATGGGTTTCAGGCCATTGTATTCAGGAGGGTTATGAGATGCAGTTATCATTATCCCTCCACACAAATTTTTATTTTTTACTGTAAACTGTAGACAAGGAGTTGGAGTTAATCCCATATTATAGACATTAATGCCCATAGACATTAATACGGATGTAACAATTTTTGAAATAGCAAAACTTGACGAACGTCCATCATAACCTAAAGCGATAGGACCTTTCTTAAAGAAGCAGCCAATAGAATAAGAAATATCAATTATGAATTCTATAGAAAGATCATTACCAAAGATTCCTCTAATTCCATTGGTTCCAAATAATTTTTTTTTAACTAAACTCATGTATACACTGCCTTTAGCAATAATGATATTTTTAGTTATTTCAAAGTTATTATTTTATAATATCTTTTATCATAAAAATTCCAGATTATTACAATAAACAAAAAAGATTGTGTAAAAACTAAACCACCATATATGCCATATTAACAATAGATAAATTTGGCTTTTACAATATATATGATAACGCGGGGGTCGCCAAGCCCGGTCAACGGCGCAGGTCTTAAAAAGTGCGAAGCTTAGAATGAGCTTGGGAGTATCCCAGTCCTACATCCCTGTTCCTTAGGGATTCGTGGGTTCGAATCCCACCCCCCGCATATTCATCTATCATATAATAGTCAAAGAACATACTTGTTTAAAATTGAATTTAAAAAAACTTAAATAATATATTGATTTTATGAAACAGGTTGATAGATCCATATAATTGGAGAACATTTTTCAAACATCAATATGATGTTTTATATAGTAACAGAGGATAAATTTAATGAGACAACAATCGCAAAAAAGGGCACAAAAACCAAGAATAATCAAACAAACGAAAGAATTTGATTACAATAAGCCTATTTCAAAATGTAATGTATGCTACACTTTATGCGGATGGCATTGCTATGAGTGTAGTATAGATTTTTGTCAGGTTCATTTTATGCAACATAAAGAAAAAGGAATGTGTAAAAAAATTATGCAACAAGATTAAAATTATCATAATAGCAAAAAATGGATTTTACATTATCTTGAATATCTACCCCTTTGTTCAATTTCATTGACAGTGTTAAATATTTTTAAAGATCTTTTACCATAAACTTCAGCATAACCCAATAAAAAATTTTCAAAGGATGTTTCAAAGTGCTCTACATGAATGCTATTTAGTATTTCCTTAAACAATCTGATATCGGCTGCTTTATCTTCTAAACGTTCAGAAAAAAAAGACAAACCGAAATCAATTACAACTAAACGATTTTGCGGCACCAGGATAAAATTAGAGGTGGTAATGTCACCATGAATTATATTGTAAAAATGAAGTTTTCCCACTATTTTTCCCAGTTCCACACAATACTCCGGAGAGAAGTTATCTTTTAGTATATTGCCATGAATATATTCCATTATTATTTCAAAATTGTTTGAATTGAGAAAGTAGATAAATGGAGTTTCAACTCCAATAATTTTTGCAGAGGAAATAATGTTCGCTTCATGCAATGTTCTTTGTTTTCTTAAAATTAAATCAATATAATGATGGCGATATTTTTTAGATAACCTAATTTTTGAAACCGCATCATGTCCATACCATTCTATTAGATATATTTCAGATTCGGCACCTTTTTTTAATAGCTTTTTAACCTTCATCAATAGATAATTTTAGTAGTATGGCACAGATTTAAAAAGCATGGATGAAAAACCTCAATCTGCAAATAACGAAAAAGTAATTTTACTAGAAGACTGTTCAGAAGATAAATTAAAAAGCGGCATCCTTACGCTTACAAATAAAAAAATAGTCTTTGAAAAAACCAAGGGTCGTATAGTAACTTTATCAAAGAAATTGATTGATGAGAAGGTGGAAATAAAATTCAATGAGATATCCAACGTCAAATCGGAGGGATTTATTATAAAAAAACTAGTGTTGGTTTTAAAAAACAGCAGCGTTTACAAGTTTGGGGTTCTGGGTCCTGGAAGATGGGTAAAAGAGATCCAAGTACAGCTTGACAAACATAATAACAGACAAAAATGATTATCGCCACATGATATCAACTGTATCCAATCTCCAAGCTTGATTTATAGATGCTTTTTCAGGATCGACTTTTGAAGATGAGGAATGAAGATATGATTGAAGCCCAGTCCAAGCTATTTGTGTGCCATTATCACCACAGAATTGTAAAGGGCATGATTTAAAAACAGAGTTATGATATTCACAGGCTAGTTGCAACATCTGAGATAAACGTTTATTAGCAGAAACACCACCTACTATCAGAAATTCTTTTTTTTCAGTAAATGATAATGCACGCTCTACTGCTTCCACTACCATCGAAAATGCAGTTTCCTGCAATGAAAAACATATATCACATAGGTTGTGTTTTTTTTCATGTATTAACGTTTTAGCGGCAGTCAATAATCCTGAAAACGAAACATCATTTCCCTTGATAACATATGGTAATTGGTATATCAAATTTTTATCAGATAAATCAGACAATTCTTCAATTTTATTACCGCAAGGGGAAGCAAACCCCATGCTTCGTCCAATCTGATCCAAAAGCTGACCAATAGTAATATCCAAAGTTTCACCGAAAACTCTCCATTTATTTTTGTGATATACAAGAATCATGGTATGTCCACCTGAAACTAAAAGCGTGAGTGGATTATTCAGGTCAGTGAGTTTAATACCCAATTCAATATGACCAAGGGCATGGTTAACTGGGATTAAGGGAATATCATAGAAAGAGGACAAAGAACGTGCTATTACAGCTCCAATTCGCAAGCATGGCCCTAATCCAGGCCCAGCAGAGTATGATATCAAATCAACATCTTTCATTCCAATGTTTGCATTATCAAGGCATTCTTTGAGTACTTTTGGTGCAGTCATAGCATGATGTTTTGATGCATCTCTCGGATGTATTCCCCAGCCAGCAGGCGCCCTGTAAATATCGCGAACTTCAGATAATACCATAGCATCATTTTTGTTTTTGCTCATAACATCATTTTCACTGTTTACCACGGAACAGCTGAAGGTATGAGCAGTGCTCTCTATTCCTAGACAAAGCATAATTTAATTCCTACTAGTAGTAGAAACTATTTTAATGATATCGTTATTTTTCAGCATATGTTCAGCACCTATCCTTTGTTTGGACCTTACATCAATTGCATAAAGGAACCCTTTTCCCAAGTCATTATGAATAAGATTTGCTAATTGCTTTGCAGTAATATTTTTTGAAACTATCCGTGCATCAGGTAAAACATTACCCTTTTTATCGGTGAATTTATACTCATCTTCAACAGGATACACCACAATGTTATTTAAAATTTCAAAGCAAGCGTGATTTATAATATTTTGAACCCCTGTTGAACCAAATTTCTTTAAAACTTTAGACACCATATCCAAAGCTTCTAATTGACTTTTAGAAAGAATACCAGGGTTTTTTATCTCAAAGTCAGAATCTCCAGGTAGGTAATAAATCAAATTCTTTTGTAAGGCTCGCTTTAACAATAACTCAGCTTCAGAAACACATGTAAAAAATAATCTATCCAATCTTTTTAATTTAGAAATATTGGGATCAGAAGTGGGTAAATCCGCTTTGTTGGCAGCTATGATAATAGGTTTGGATGTAAGTCGGATTTGTTTACACAAAATAAGAAGGTCATTTTTATCCCAATTTGCAGGCTTTTTGGTCAAACCAAGAGTATTTATGGCATTTTTGACAACTTGTTCACTAATAGATAAACCAGAAAGCCGTTTTGATATGGTGTATTCTATTCTTTGTTTTAAGTTTTCACTTTCCCTTATTACTTTGTCCCAATCTCTTAAAATCAAAGAATGTATCCATAAATCAAATTCGTTTTCTACAAATTTTATATCAGACAAAGGGTCACCAAAGCCCAAACTAACAGGTTTTCCCTCCTCATCTGTAGAGCCGGATATATCTACAACATGAATAATTACACTTGCTTGCCTAGAATCATCTAAAAATTTATTTCCTAATCCTCTGCCAGAATGAGCACCAGGGACTAAACCTGCTATATCTATCAGTTTTACTGGAATGAATCTAACGCCGTTAATACATCTAGAATTAATCGGATTATCCATCACACCCATCTCTTTACAAACACAGTTAATTCTTACAAAGGCAATACCCACGTTAGGTTCAATGGTAGTAAATGGAAAATTAGCGACCTGAACTGATAAATCCGTGGCAGCATTAAAAAATGTTGATTTGCCAACATTAGCTTTCCCCATTAAACCAACTATCAATTATAAAAGTAATCTAGCAATTCATATATTTACTTTCAAATCTTGTTAATATGATTTAGGATGTATTAACTAAATATTAAAATTTTTATCAACCAAGAAACAAAATAAAATTGGTTTTGAAGTGGCAGGAATAATTGCAATCTGCAACATTAATAAAGAACACGGAAAAGAAAAGTTAATCTATAATGTATTTAGAGGCATGCAATTACTTCAACACCGCGGCAAAGCTTTCTGGAAAATAAATTCAGGTCAATTTAATGTTGAAGGATATGGAGCTCTATCATCATTTGATACTATTAACGAAATGATCAAAAATCAAAAGAAAAATATTTTAAATACAGCCATAGGATATCTTTCTAAAAAAAAACCCAAACACAGAAAATACAGTAAATCCAATTTTGCATTAGATGGTTTTTTCATAGATATAGATAGACTTTCAACTCACCCTTTAATAAAAAACAATAAAAATATTGAACCACTGTATCAGATTTATTTTATTTTTAAAGAACTGTTAAAAAGAGATGATCCATATCGAGCCTCGGAGTTTTTAGACAGACATTTGCGTGGAAACTACGCAATAAACATAGACAATAAAATATATGTTTTTAGGAACAGTACAGGATTCAAGCCTTTGTTTATAGGTGAGAATAAAAAAGAACAATTTTACATTACAATATCTGAAAATTATATTGAAAACTTTTTTGATGGTTTAAAATTAAGACAGACAGGTCCAGGCCAACTAATTAGCATGGATTTAAAAGATGGGATCAAAATTCTTACACAGGTAGACAGAAACAGAATAATGATGGATCCTTTCGAGTTTATGCGAGAATCACATGTGTCGAGCATTTTCGATAATAAGAGCATTTACACCATAAGAAAAAATATCGGAAAACTGCAAGCAGAATTTCTTTCAAAAAAAAACATAGATACCGACATGATCTATGCTGAACCGGATTACGCCAGACCGATGGCATTGGGGTTCAATATAGAGTACAAAAATAAGAACAATTTTGAAATGTTGGAAGGAATAATAAAAGATCGTTACGATGACTCTGACCATATGATAGACTATTCTGAGCAAGTTAGTAAAAACAAGCTATTGTCAAACGGAAAGACTTTAAAATTCATAATAGAACCACTTACAGAGGACAAAAACATTACATCTATTCAGGGTACAATTCAAACCGGAGGTACTGCTATTGAAACAATATTTTATTTAAGAAAGGCTCGCGCAAAAAAAATCAACATAGTAGTTAGTTCTGTAGCTACTATTGATGGTAGACAAGTTGGGCTATACACTCAACAAAGAGATTTAATTGCTAGGAAATATATCGGCAAAATAGCCTATATTGATGAGTTAAATGCTAAAATCTCTAGTGAGATAGGAGCAGATAAAGTATTTTACAATTCTCCAGAAATTTTATCCAAAGGAATAGGAGTGCCTGAAAGTCAACTATGGTTCCCAGAATGGATACGTTTTTTAGAATACAAATAAAAGCGTGCTAATAGTAATAAATATCAGTGCCAATACAGAAGATTAAAAGCAGAAGATATTTTGATATTAACACGGAAAAGAATAATATCTGAAAAAAACTTTCAAATTGAAGGAAAAATTATACATAAAATAGAATTAAGGGAATACAAATTAAATTCTCATACCAATGAAGAAAACTATTCAATAATGCTCTATGTAAACACAGACGCTGGAGAAGCGGAGATAGACTATTTGGGAAAATCAACCAAAGACAAACAAACATTTGAAGAGAGTTTTGATTTTTTATGCAATTATAACGGCATCTCATCAACGCTCAATAGAATAATCATAGAAATTAACAATAATACCATTTAAAATTAGTTCAATTAAATTAAAGTCAGATTAAATAAAAGAGTTCATTTAATTTACGGATACGAGGATAATTTACCAGAATTTTATTCCACGGTTGATCAAAAACAACTATTCTCCGGGGATATAATACTTCTACAGCATTAATAGGAGAATCATCGACCAGAAGGAAAAAAGGATAACAAGTTTTTGAGGCGTTATCAAAAATAAAAATCAATTCATTAAAACAAATGTTATGAAGATCAAGCCATTGTGCTACAAAACTCATTGTAGCTCGATCCCTTTTTGTTATAATAGAGATTCGAAATCCTGCTTTTTGTAATAGATTAGTAACTATTGAAAGATCATTATTAGTTGGAGGAATATCTTTCCAACGGTTTTTCCAAACTTGCGTGAAGAGATCCTGGATATATTTTTCAGGTAGCGGCAGAATATTATGAAGATGCCATTGAGATAGATCATGCTTTTTTATAGTGGTGTTAAACTTAAAATTATATTCCTCTAACCAAATAAGCATAACATCGGCAAGCACAGAATCCAAGTCCAATGCAATTGTTCTCTGATGGGTCATTTTTAGAATATCACACATATTAAGTAAATATATATTATTTTATAATTATTTAATTAAAAAAATATAATCAAATCTCAAATCGATTAAAATTGTCAAATTTGATTACTTACGTTAACCTAAAGAAAAAATTTGAGCTTGAAGATGCCCTATTTCTCTTGAGTGCTCATTAAAACATACAGCATAACACCTCAAAGTACATTGAACATGGTTTGTAATTGTACTTTTTCGACTCGTCCTATAAAAATGCTGCAACAGCCAATATATTTTTATATAAATTTAATGACATACTACAATCTAGATGGCCCCATGAATGCATTGGGTATTGTGTTGGTATAGAACAAAAAGGTAAGAAATTCCTGTAATAACGTTTCAAAGGAGCAGAATATGTTTTTGTTGCTGAATGTTTTCTTTCTAATGTTATAGTAGAATATGGAATAAAATAGGTTCTAGCAGGAAACGGTGGTAATTGTATCTACAAAAAGGCAGGTTTTTAGAGATTTATTACCATATTTAAAAATCCTATAAGAAAGCATTAGTGAGAGAATACGCACCATCTAAAGACATAAACCAAAAATTTTGATGGTTACTTGCATAGAAAAGAAAGAAATGCAAATTAAATATATCAACAATTGGTTTAGATTATTCATTGGTCACTACAACAAGTAGATAATTCCTTAAGTTAACAGTGCATTTGACTATATAGAACACCCATCTGTCCCTTTTACAGTCAGCCATATATCAAAAACATGACTAGTCAAACACAATGTTCATTAATATAAGCTTGTTTTAGTTGACTTTATCAATGGGATAAGGGTTTTTACATTTACTAGAGGTCACTGACAACCATTTTCTTTATCAGAATGAAATATTATGCCAAACAGTTCATAATCACAAGTTGGGCTTTGACTTCATAATGACAAAACAGGTAAAAGACAGAGATAGAAATATAGATCATGTGACAATTAAAAAGAGATAAATTTTTTTGCATTACCTATGTTCATCAACTGATTGAGAAGATACTAAATTAAAGTCAATAAAGCAGTATTTAAGTAGAACTATTGCTATATATACATATATGTCATCTAATTTTAACGATAGTCCACCACATTTTATAGTATTAAATGCGATATCCAAAAATTTCAATACGGCAGATAAAATTGCAAAATCTACGAGGTTGTCGAAATCAGAGGTTGAGAAGATTCTCAAGGAATTAGAAGGTCAGAAATTAATTACAGGGTTTGACAAAAAGAGTTTCTTTTTTGGAAAGAAAAGACAATATCAATTAAATGAGATTGGAGTGAAGGTATTAACCAACAAAAATCAAGAATTAGAGGGGAAGATGAGGCAGGTTCAACAGTGGTATTCACAAGGGGATAAAACACAAGTCCAATCATTTATGAACGATAACAGAGCCTGGTTACCTATGATGATTTTTTCAGGCATAATGCAGATGGTAATGTTTTCATCACTCATGTCCTTTGCAGGAATGGCAATGACCCCCACGGAAAGTTCCATGGCAGGAGGTGAAGAGAGCGGAACGGATAGCGCTGCTGCAGATACGGGAGCATCATCAGACAGTGTAGATTCACAAGGAGCTGATGTTGCAGATGTAGGAGGAATGGACTTTGATGCAGGAGGGTTTGACAGCTTTTAAATATATCATTTTTTAAAAATAACGATACACCCATAATAATAATAATTCTAAAACCTCTTAAAATACACATATAGATTGTATCATTGCACCATCAGTGCAATGACTTTTTTGGAATTGCAGTCATCATGAGTGGTTGACTGATATCTTTAAAATGTTTTATAAATATGCATTTCAATTGATGAGTCTCACTATTCCCGGCATATACACACATAAGACTCAGCCTTATGTCGATCCGAGAAATGCCAGAATCTTCGCATTCTCCATAGCCATCTGTTTTTGCAGAACATCATTTCTCATTTACTTGACCCATCGGTGTGTAAAATTCATTATCAAAAATAATTTCTAAATACTACCCATATCAAATAATAAATATATTTATATTTATGAAAAAATTGAAATACAAAAATGAAAAAGTTTGAAATAATAAAAATCTTTTTTATTGCATTAATTACGGGAAATATAATGGGCATAATATTAATTCAAATTTTTCAGGATTTGACTATAGTAAATATAACAATTATGGAAATTGTTTTGGTTTTGATTATTATAATGTTATTTATATCTAGCAAGTTATGGAATAAAAGGCAAGATAGAATTAAAAAATTCGACAACAAAACATCCGTATAATATATTTTTATTTGATTTATCATGTTAAGACGCTAATTACTATTTCAATGGGTTGTTACATAAAAAAATAATGTGAAAATATATTATATCAAATTTCTACAATTTCTGTTTAACTTTATATCTCTTTTCTTATTAGGCTCGTAGACTGACACTGTAAACCAAATATTGATATGTTTTTAATTTGTATTCCTTTTTCTTCTAGAAGGAATTTATCCCTATCAACATGCTATGTTTCTGTTTAATGCGTTGCATGCCTCTCATTGATACACCCATAAAAGATGAAGATGATATTATATTATTAAGTAAAACATGAATTAACCAAAAATTTGTTATAATATATATACAAAATAAAAATTATTTTATCCACCTAGGACAACCATCAGCAAAGCAATAATGAATCACCATAAAGTTAAAAGTAATGTGTATCAATATCCATAATGAATAATAATTTTGCATAATAGAGCACCATAAATTTTTAATGCAGTTATTGCTGCGGCACTTTAAAGCAAAATGTAGCACCACAATCATGATTGTTATAAGCCCAAATCTCTCCATAATGAGAATGAACAATACTTTTGGAAATAAAAAGGCCAAGTCCAGTGCCTTCAAATGATTTAGAAGCAAATTTGGTAAACAATCTAGGCAAAATCTCAGAATCTATTCCCTGCCCTGAATCAGATATACTAACAACTACATAATGGGTATTCTTTAAATGATCTTTTTCAAGAGTTACATCTACCGTTATAGATCCGCTCTCAGTAAACTTAACTGAATTACTTAATAAATTAAAAATAACTTGAGTAATTCGGTTTTTATCTGCAAAAACAAATATGTCTTTTGGATTATAGTTTATTTGTAAATTTTCAAGCTGTTCCGGATTACTGCTATTTATTTGAACTTTAATATCACTTATAGAAGAAGCAATTACATCTTTAATATTGAATTTTTCTTTATTCAATTTTAAGGACTGACTTTCTATTTTCGTTATATCCAAAATATCGGAAGCTAATCTCTTTAACCGTTTAGCATTTCTAATTATAGAACCAACTTGTTCCTTATCTACCATTACCTCTTTTTTTCCGGCCTCAAATTGTTTTTCTAAAAAAATTGCATCTCCCAGTATAGGCATTATAGGAGTCCTTAACTCATGTGCAGCTATGTTGATAAACTCTTTTTGCATTCTGTCATGAATGTTCAATTTTTCGTTGGCCAACTCCAACAATTTATTATTTTCCTTTAAAGATTTGTTTGCTTCCTTTAACTCAGTTGTTCTCGAATTGACCGCAGATTCTAACTGCTTATTCCAAGATAAAATCAAGAAAGCAATACCCAAGGCAACTATGCCTATTATCAAAACCATTAAAGTGCTAAAATTTTTTTGATCATTTATCAGAACACCGACTTCAGTAGCAAGTTGATGGGGAGCGCTTACAAACAAAGTCCATAGATATTTGCCTCCGATATAAACAGGTTGATAAGTGATAGTGGTTTTATTTCCACCCTTCAATAAAAGATCATCAGCTCCAGAAGAACCTTGAAGTGATCTCTCTAAAATGGAATTATAAGGTCCTTTAATTTCTTGGGGTATTAGAGATTGAAACTCCTTCTCTAAATAATTTTTACCTATTAGTGTAGGATTACGAGAATAAATTATTACGCCATTTTTATCCATTAAACCAACATTGCTGGCTACTTGAGGAGTTAATTCGTTTTGTAAAAAGGTTCCTAATTCATGAATTTTTATGGAAGAAACAACTACACCCTTAAAACTACTTTCAGAAGAATTAGATTTTTCTATAATTGGAAATGAGATATACAACCTTGGAATTTTATCGATTGATTCTATTGCACTGCTATAATATTTAGACATAGTCTCTTTTGGAATAACAAAATATTCCCTGTTGCTTAAGTTAATGGAACCATAAGAGTAAATTGAGCTTAAATTAACATTGCTTATAGATACAATTTGCCCTTTCTCATTAATCCAATAATAACCTTCGGTTAAACCCTTGGTCGAATTTTGAACTTGATCTATAAGAACTTGGGTACCTTCAATATTACTGTAATTAACTACATTAGATAAAATTTCCAGATTAGTGGAAATCGGATCGATTATGTGAAGAAGTGTTCTAGAGAGACCATCAGTTTCAATAATTGCGTTAGATCTAATATCATTAGATGCAACGTCTGCAATTTGATCTGCTGTAAGGCCAGAATAATGATAAGAAAGAAAGGATAAAGATATTCCAACTCCAATTACTAGAATTAATAGAAAAATATTATTTCTAGATAAAACTATGCCAACCATTTATAACTTCTTTAAAGCACACAATTTGCCCAAAATTATATCAAATACTAATAAATGCACATATTTGCAACATACAATACAGATTACATCGATAGCATTGATTTAATCTTAAATATTAAATCATTCATATCTATTGGTTTGATTATAAAATCTTTAACGTCGATGGACGGAAGAACCTTGGTAAATTCATCTTTGTTTATTTCAAATGCAGTAATAAATGCAATTTTTGTATTTGGGCTAGCTTCCTTAATATTTCTATATAACTCAAATCCATTCATTCTGGGCATTCTTATATCTGTAATAATTATGTCATAATATCCAGGATCATGGTTTTTGAATGAGGTTAAAGCTTCTTTTCCAGTAGAAAAAGTTTCCACTTGAAATTCATTAGTAGTTTCTAAATCTCTTTTGATTATTCTAAGAATATCCTTTTCGTCATCAACGACCATAATTCTAGCCAATTTATTATTTTTCAAATAACTATTAATTTCTATTTCTGATGTCATAAATATTCTTTTTACGCTAATAATTGATTAAACAAAATATATTAATTAGCGTTTCTAGTTATATCATAAGTTATTTTTAAAATCTAATTCATTAAGTAGAAAATTATTTAATATTTTACTAATAAAGATTTATAGATGTCATTTATCATTAGAGAATTAAAAGAAGAAGATTTATCAAATGGGTTTATTGAGACATTATCCAATCTGTCTGAAGTAGGAAAACTGGCCAATGATACAATTCGTAAAAGAGAAATTCTAAGCAAAATCAAAGATAAAAATTATAGGATAGTTATAGCTGAAGACAATCAAAATCATCAAATAATAGGAAGCGCTACTTTATTGATTGAACAAAAATTCATTCATAACGGCGGAAAAGCGGGACATATAGAAGATGTTGTAACACGGAAGGGATATGAAGGCAAAGGCATTGGAAGGGAAATTCTGAAAGAATTAATCAAAATAGCCAAAGACAACGAATGCTACAAAATAATTCTCGATTGTGATGAAAAACTTGTTAAATTTTATGAAAAACTTGGATTTAAAAAACATTCAATAATGATGAGGTTAAATACATAATGCCAATTATGGCGTAAGTATTTTATACTAATATAATATATATAAAGTAATGAGCAAGGAAAACGAAATATATAAAATAAAAAATAGGCCTCTCGAAAGAATATTTCAGAACAACATTGCCAGAATTATAGATTTTTTCATTATTAATCAAAATTTTAACTTTTCAAGTTCAGAAATAAGCGAAATAAGCGAAGTCCCTCTTAGAACCGTACAAAGAATTATTCCCCAACTAGTTGAAAAAGAAATTATAAATGAAATTAAAAAAAACAAAAAAAGAGTTTATGAATTAAACAAACACTCCGAATTAGTAGAAATTTTAAATGAATATTCAATCAGCACGATGAATTCGTTTATAAAAGATGCACATATCCACGATAAAAATAAAAACGAAACCATACTTAATAGAATTGTTGATTAATTTACATAATAGTACAAAAAAACTTTAAGATATAATAATATCCATATTATATACTAAAACTCAAAATAAAACACAAAACTAGTCAGCGACCAATTCTAAAGGGTCAAAGTGACAACTCTCCATTAGGATACTGAAAACAAAAACAACGACATATCTTTTTGCGCATACATATAAAAAAAATACTTTCTACATCAACAAAACACAATCCAACACAAATTTTGATAATACAGATGTAAAATCACAATCGTTGACCCCAATGATATAAAGAAAGCAACCCTTTACGCGCAAACTGTGAAACTGCAGCTGGCAAATGATGAC
>JADDOW010000007.1:29960-36722 GCA_016782225.1 Nitrososphaeraceae archaeon | reverse complement strand
CATCTTCAATCTATAGCTTTATCGTTAAGTGAACAGAGCCAATTTGTATGTGTATATATTGTTGAAGTTTGCCTTGGCAAGTCTTCTGTGTTTCTTTTGATTTTCTTTTCTGCAATTCTCTTTCTAAATTGATTAACATGGTCAAGTAATTACTTGTTGAAATGATTCTTTACATTTCTAGATTATGTATTATACCTATATTGTCATTTTTTACTTAAATTGCTAATACGATTCTGTTATTCCGGACTGTTTGTTGTTGACTGAAACTGGAGATGCAGATGTAACCTATTTCTATGGCGAACATCATATCCATTTTCTAAAATGTGTTTTCAGTCATATGAAAAACAAACATAATGGCGAATGCGAACTTATAGATAATGGTTTTGGATCCCATCTGAATTGTTTTAATGGATTAACGAAAGAGATGTTATGTTGCGTTTCCTTATTCATGCATTTCTTCTACAGAATTAAATAATAAGAAATCAAAGGTCTCGGTAAATCATTTTTTCTTATTTTACATAGTATCTTAAATAGATTTTAATTGCTTTTTGTATATGTTTTCAATTTCCTTTATTGTTGTCGAATCTTCTGCATTTTTGTCTTCTCTTATTTTTCCTGTAAATTTGGGAAATCTTAAAGCTAAACCATATCCTTTTTTTATTTTGTCGATGTGGGTTGTATATATGGGACTCAATGTTATTTCTGGGGAAAATATTTCTATGACTATTTTTGGCTCAAACCATACATCCATTTTGATTTCTCCTGAATTTACTCGAGGGTTCTTATTTGCTATGATGTGATGTTTTAATCTATTTGAGATTTCATCAAGTAATTCGTCAGTAAATCCTGTACCTACCTTGCATATTGTATAAAAGATATCTTCATTGGGCTCATAAGATGCCAATAGTAAAGCCCCATATTTTCCAACTCTTCTTCCTTTTCCATATATTGCTCCAACTATTACTAAATCGATTGTATCTAAAAGTTTGTTTGAATATTCTCTCTTTAATTTTATCCATGCCCATTCTCTTGCTCCTGCACGGTAAGTGCTGTCGGGATTTTTGATCATTAACCCTTCACAACCGTCTTCAATCGCTTTTGTCATGAAATTGTCAATTTCTTCTACTTTTCCAACCATCTTTTGGCTAATCAACTTTATTTTTTCATTTTCAAAACTAAAGATTTTCTCTAAAGTTTTTCTTCTTGTTGAAAAAGGTAAATCTGTTTTATCTTGATTATCATAATATAGTATATCGAAAAAGTTTAGCCTGACCGGATAATCTTTGATTGCATCCTCTATGTTGTATTTTCTTCTCCTATGCATCAAACTCTGAAAGGGAAGAAATTTTCCTGTTATTGAGTCGATAGAAACAATTTCTCCCTCTGCAATAAAGTCCTTGGTGCTTATTTTCTCGAATTCATTGACTATATCTGAAAAATTATTTGTCACATTTTCTAGATTTCGTGTGTATAGTTCTATTCTTTCATTTTGTTTATGTATTTGAATTCTCTCGCCATCTATTTTATATTCTGCATAGCACATTTTTCCACTCATTTTCTTTAATGCTTCTTCTGCATCGGGTGACCTTTCAGCAAGCATTGGACGTACTGGTACAAATATGGAAATTGGGATTGATTGGACTTCATCTATTGAACCATTAAACAGTATACTTGCAATTTTTCCTAAATCGCTAGATACATTGTATGCCCTTTCTAGAATTTTCCTGTTTTTTTTATCTCCTGTAAATGCTATGGCTATTGCATCCAAAACTGTAAAGTCAGCTATCCCGAGTCTTAAATTCCCTAATATCAATTTTATAATGAATTTGCTTTCTAAGTTTGTAGAATTGTTCAACAGACTGTTTATGTATTTTAGCTTGAGTTCTATGGAGCCTGACCCTGTTAGTTCTGATATCTTGAGCAAAGTATTGTACAGTCCTTCAATTGTTAATTTTTCGTAAAACAATGTAGTTTGCAATTTTGATTTTAATATTTCATAAGCAACATCGCCTATGTCTCCAATTTTATTATATTTTGCCTGAACGTCATTTATAGAATAGCCGCTTGCTAGTGCTAATGATTTTATTGCTACTTTTTCAGCTACACCTAATTGTTTGGATTGATAGTCTGGCCCTAATTTACCCTGAATTAAATAAACTATTTTATCGATGATTTCTGAGTTAGTTCTTTTCAATATGTAAACAAGATGATTGGTAAGTTCTAATCTGCTGGTGGTTTTTTCCATTTTTTCAAACATCTGGGCAAGCTCTGAAAAATACATTAATTACAAATAAAGCATATCGTCTTTATTTTTATGTGTTACATCAATTATTGATTAAATTGATATTGATCTATTTTTATTCATGATGGTTAGTTATTGATATTTATTAAAATATCTTATTGTGCCAGTTTTTTAAATTCTTTTACAAATAACAATATCTATATCGTTCATATCACGTATGTTTTATCAATGCATAAATCAATGATTATAGTTGCTGTTTATCATTAGATTGGTATTGAAATATTTTATGCACGTAAAAACGATGGGTGGATAAGTTGACTATTTTATGATTATTGTAATAACAGTGAATTTCGGTAATCTGGTTAATGCTATCTATTTGAGTTGGATTTTGCAAAATGTTTGATTTAAAAAGTTATTGTATCAAAATATCGTATTGATAAAAATTTATGTTACTCTACTTATTGGTTTTGCCTTGGCAGTAATGTTTCTTTATATATTTTTATATGTGTGGTACAAAACTATTGTTAGTTAAAATATTAATGAGCAGTGTAAGCGAGATAATGTCATTCCGAGAACCATTCACTATTGTTGCCTTTTCAAACAAAAACGCAAAAGATGTTGCATCAATTATAACTAAAAAAAGAATAAGTTCTGTTATTGTTATAGATAAAGAAAACCGACCTTTGGGAATTGTTACTGAAAGGGATTTGGTGGAGCGAGTTTGTTTGACTAATTTGAATGCTAGTGATGTTTTGGTGGAAGATATCATGTCTACTCCATTATTAACAATCATGGCTTATGATTCAGTTGATACCGCCTCTAGGGTTATGCTATCAAATAAGATCAAAAGGCTTCCTGTATTAGAAGCTGATAATAGGATTGTTGGTGTAATCAGCGTTACTGATATAACTAAACATTTATCTAAAATATTGTTAGATGATTATAATAGATACCGATCCCTAAAGAAGGTATTGGAAATGGATAATGTATTTAATTAAAAAATTTGGCACAAGGTTCTCCATACTGTTGTTCAAATTTTTAATTGCCTCTATTTTAAATGAAATTTAACCAAATACGTAAAATATTATGTTATTTGGCGTGGTATTATGTTATTAGTAAAAGGCCTTTTTGTTTGTGTCCGTAAAACAACCGAAACAATGAAAATCAATATGAAAAAAACTGTTTTTGATGGATGGTAATAAAGGTACACGTGGCTTGATTTGGGCATGTATACAAAAGAAATGATGGTTTAGCCATTTGATATATCAAAATTAAACCCACTTGACCCTGTTTTTCGACCAATTAAAAAGAACATGGTATTTGATAATAATATAATGGAAGAAAATCTTTGATTGATAAATTTTATTTTGATTAATGGAAATGGTTAAATTATGCTATTAATTTTTATAATAAAATGCCTTGGTAGCTCAGCCTGGTAGAGCGTTGCCTTGGTAAGGCAAAGGTCGTGGGTCCAAATCCCACCCAAGGCTTTCTCTATAACTTAAAAGAAGGCCATACTGGGGATATTGAGGAACAGCTAAATGACAATGCTACCTTAATGGATTCAGTAAAAGTCTTACCAAATGCAGTAAGATCTGAATATATTTGGATTGGGGCAATTCTGGGGACTGTATTGACAAAAGTTTTCATAATAATACCTCCAAAGCTGGGCTGTCCTGTGCCAAAAATTATTGCAGTGTGCTTTTGATGGGAATGCAAAGGGTGTTGATGGACCTGTCCTTTGACAAAATAATTCATGCCATGAAGTCCTTGTCTGCTTTATCCAAGTTCATGGGACGCTATGATGAATGGAGGAAAATAGTTGGCAAATACCAATTGAAATGGTCTAATAATCGCTATAGTAATGGTGGTTCCAAAGGCTTGGAAACTTTCCATAAAGTATCCGATAGCACCAACTTTGGCGAAATGCTATCTCAATTAAAAGAATCTTTGAAACTTTAATAAAAGGTAATTCCTGTGTTTATTATTTTGCACTATCATGGGTTTTCGACCTGTTGAATCATGTACAGGTCTGAAATTACTTAGGGATAGGGGGAACATAGGGAATACCTAAACAAAGAAAACGTGGTGATAGAGCATTTTAGGTTTCCATTCACATTTTTAAGAAGAACCAAAAACGCCTATGTATCCATAGTAGGCGTTAAACTGTTTGATATGATTAATCATGATGATGGTGGGAGGTATACGATATCGGTGATTCTTATAATTAATTAGGACTTGCTATTCCAACATTATTTTCTCTTTCATTGTCTTTTTGTCATTATCATTACATTTATTGTATAATTTTTGAATTGCTTTATATTCATCTTCTTTTTTAACAAGATGATATCTTTCCTCGCAATTTTTTAGATATTTAGAAATATATTTAATATCTAGCAATAATTACGCGAAACCATAATATGCTCATTGAAGACAGGATGAATATCATTTGCATGGTAGTTGTGATATTCCTTTTGCAGTCATGCTCACATCAAGTCCAATTTCCTCAAGTATTTTGTCTTCAAGCACAACTGTATCTTCACTTGATAATAATTTCAATAGACACATAGCGTTTGCACAAGAAGGCGGAGGCGGTGATGAAGAAGGCGACATAGGCGGAGGCAGCGAAGATAATGGGGATTCCGGCAACCCTGTAGCAGATGGCTTATCAATAACACCAACAGAAACAACACCAACAGAAACACCTGACGGTGATTGTCTCTTTGACCCCGACCTACCAAAATGTGCCCCTGGTCCTGATGGAAAATGTCCGGACGGATTTGCCATGAATGAAGATGGTCAATGCTTCCCTAGAGGTGGTTGCCCCGAAGGATATCACGGGGTAGGGGATGATGAAAGTGCTAGATGCATTTCCAATACAGAAGGATGTCCAGAAGGAATGATATTTATCCCTAGCAAGAAAAGTTGCGAATACAAAGAAAACGTATGTCAAAAATATCCAGAAGTGGAAAAATGTAGAGGAACACCAACACCAACACAGAATGGTAATAGAAACACAGTAACACAAATTGGTACAATAATCATCCAAGACCTAACTGGAAGTATAACTACAACACCAAATTGCGCTCCACTAGAACGGACTGTGTCTTTGGGTCCTTCGACAATGGCAGAGGAGGGAATACGAGTAATTGCAACACTTTCTCCATGTCATTTGCTTGATGGTACGGTTTTGCTTAACCTACCAACCAACGGAATTCAGCTTGTGGTGGCAAATGTGGTAGCAGGGCAGCCTGTAAATGCAATAACTGTCAATAAGCAATTGGTGGCTAATTTGGGAAATGGCCAGGAACTCTATTCGATGGATCTTAATGAGGTAATGTCAGGCACCACTCCAAACAAAGGAACTCCATATACGCTAAATAACAACATCAATACTATGTTGTTGTGGAATGACGCTGGAAGAAGCATTAATCTCGTTGCCGACAACAACCTGGCATTAAACATTCTCAGCCACAGATGAAAACAACAACCTTTTTTTAAATAATTTATCCGTAATTTTGGAACAATTATCATTTATTGATAAGATTAGAAATTATTACAAAAAATATTTTAATATATTGATTTTACTATAATGCTGAATACAGATCCTATTGTGAAGGTTAAAACACTTTGTATTTTTTTGTCAACTCCTTAACACATATGTTCATTATCTCAAAGTAAGATATCCAATATTTGGAAGGCTAGAATGGGTTTCATTCGTATGAGTACAAACTAAAGTCCATTATCTCTAGCAAGGTTTCTGTTTTTCTTCAACAATGACCTTCCATTTCTATCGCATTGTCAGTTTATGGTTTTGGATAGAATTAGGAGTATGGTAAGGGCAAGGTCGTGGGTCCAAATCCCACCCAAGGCTTATTTGAGATAAGGAACAACATCTCTAGTTAAAGTTCTCTACTGTGAGTATGATGTCATTTTTAAATTAATATCTTTTTTTGACCATAATTTGGCAAAACAAATAGCGAAACCAGGCAAGGTCAAAATATTAGGGAGATTCTTATAAATTATCTTTTATGTGACATTTGGGTCGATAAGAGCAATATTGATGATGGTATTATTACAACTAGTTAATTGGAGATTAAAACGTAATGTTTGGCTAACGAAGATATATGTATATATATAACATTGTTCGTTATATTAATTTAATGAAAATTTTAATGATCTTAACTGTTCCATTGATATTGTCCATGAGTATGATGCTTGGATTAGGTTCTGCAGATATGGGTGCCTTTGGTCAAGCAAACCAAACTTCAGGCCCACAAATGACTGATAAGTTGTTAAGTTTAGCTAACAATGCCCAGCGTGCATTAAATGAAGATAATCAAACTGCTGTAGCATTAAGTGTTGGTCAAATACAAGATACCTTGATAAATGCTTCAAAGGCTGAAGGTAAACAGGTTGTAATCGTGCCTTCTGATGTTATAAGTCCAAATGCTGCAGATACCCCAGCAGATACTCCATTAGATGACGAGACAGCAGGCGAGGAAACAGCAGGCGAGGAA
>JADDOW010000007.1:26517-29841 GCA_016782225.1 Nitrososphaeraceae archaeon | reverse complement strand
CGAGGAAACAGCAGGCGAGGAAACAGCAGGCGACGAGACAACGGGCGAATAGTCCTTTTTTATTTTTCTAGTCCTGTTAACGTTTAAATTATAATACCAAATATTAAGAAGAGGTCATCTCAATGACCTTAAGTTTATTTTCTGATTGATTCCCTTTTTGCCTTTGTCCTGTTTACAATATTAAGTAACAGCAAGTAAATTTGTCGTTTGTTTTTATATATGTAGCGGGGAATGTTGATAGCTGTACCATTTGGGTGGATTTATTGCATTGATGACTTATAATCAGTCTTATTTATGACGTCAAATAGCAATATGGATTATTTATATAATGATAATATAATAGTATGAATTAATTTAGGTGGATAATCATTACATTAATTCTTATATATTATTAAAACAAAAAACATAAAAATAAACAAGTATTTAATTAGCATAACTATGAAAAAAATAATTTTATTGCTATCTATACCTTTAATTATGGCAACAAGTATAGTTTTCGCTTCAATAAACATTGATGCTGTTTATGGCCAGCAAAATCAAACATCGCCCCAAGGTGGCAATCAAACGAGCAATCTAAATATCCAAGATCTCCTAAAATTTTCAAATAACGCAGTTATTGCATTAGGCGAAAATGATACTGAAGTGTCGGAAAGCCTTGAACAATTTCAAAATTCTATAATAAATTCAACAGGTATACAGGTTATAAGAATCCCTGCAGATGCAGAAGTTTCAAGCTAGATTACCCTTTCCTCACCTTTATGGAGCAATAAAATGTCATTTTTGTTTTAGAGAGATGCCATTAGTATGCCTATATAAAAGGTGAACAATTCTTATATTCGCCAGAATACTTTTATATCGTGTGAATATTGGAATAATATCTAATCTACATATTTTTTGACAATTATATTGGTTTTATGTGATTCTTAGAATGTTACTAGTCGACCTTTGATGACTTTTACTTTTTGCATTCGTATAAATGGCCAAATATTCAAATTCAAAAATTTATGATATATATATCAGTTAACCGAACTAAAATCAATTAGAGCGGGGGTTGTAGAGCCTGGCCAAATTAATTTAAACGATTTTGGAGACGCGGGACTTAAGATCTTCATAAGGGATCCCGTCTCTCAGGGGTCCGTGGGTTCAAATCCCACCCCCCGCACTAATAAGTTTTAAATAACCAAATTTTTGTTATTATTATGTTGAATGGTAAAGTATTGCTAACGCATATTTTTATACGCATTCAAATATGTTTTTGGAATAATCTTTCATTAAATATTATTTAAAACTATATTTGTTTTATTTTTACGCCATTAGATTTAATCTATAACCTTTTAATAAAATGGATTTGTTTTGAGAATGTTTGACAAGTGCTATTGAATTTTATTTTACTTTAGTTTTCCTTTGTTTTTCAGTATGCTTTTGATAAAATAAGTATGAATCCTATTATCTTCTGTTAACTCTGGATGAAATGATGTTCCCACTATGTTGTTTTGTTGAACAGCTACAATTTTGTTATTGTATTTTGCTATGACTTGAACATCATTGCCTGTTTCTTTAACAACAGGTCCTCTGATAAACACCGCTTTAAATGGCTTTTCTCCAATCATTGGTATGTTTAAATCTGTTTCAAATGATTCATGCTGCCTACCAAATGCATTTCTTTCTACTGTAATATCCAAATTCTTTAATAATTTTTGTTTTGTTTCTCCAGTGGTTTTACCTTGAACTCTATTTGCTAATAATATCATTCCTGCGCATGTAGCTAAAACAGGTAGGCCTTCGTGGATTCTCTGGTTTAGTAATTTCCAATTGGATTGGTTCAATGACATCATTGTGCTAATGACCGTGCTTTCTCCTCCTGGAATTATCAATCCATCTACTTCCAGTATTTCATTGTAGTCTTTTACTTTGACTACTTCTCCTGCAACACCGGATTCAACCAAAGCTGCCTTACAGGAAATAATGTTCTCTTCAATATCTCCTTGTATACTTAAAACACCGACTTTTAAAATCTCTGTCAATATGAGGGGCCCCGTTCTTGCATCTTCAATTCCAAGTTTTTTGTGTCGAGACCTAGTAATGACTTTCTCTCATCTACCAACTTTTGTGCTTCCATTACCTCTTTGACATTATTATGATGCGTAGTAGCTATTACTATGGAGTTTGCTCTTTGAGTTGGATCTTCTGATTTAAAAATACCTGATCCAACAAAAACCCCATCACATCCTAAATTCATCAAAAAAGCCGCATCAGCTGGAGTTGTTATTCCTCCAGCGGCAAAATTTACAACTGGAATTCTTCCTATTTTCCCTACTTCTTTGACCAATTCTAGGGAGACCTTGTGTTCTCTTGATATCCTTATCAATTCTTGATGATCATTATCATAATAAGCTGATTTTAGTTCTCTTACCTCTCTATTTATTTTTTTTATGTGTGTTACTGCTTCTGCAACGTTTCCAGTACCTGGCTCTCCTTTTGTTCTTATCATTGATGAACCTTCTTCAATCCTTCTCAAAGCCTCTCCCAAATTTTTAGCTCCATTAACGAAAGGGGTTGTGAAATCCCACTTCCATACATGATTCTCATCGTCAGCAGGTGTTAACACTTCGCTTTCATCGATCATGTCTACTCCACAGGCTTCTAATACTTCGGCTTCAGATATGTGCCCTATTCTGCATTTGGCCATAATGGGAATGGATACTGCATCCATTATATCGCTAATTGACTTTATACTTGCTGTTCTTGCAACACCACCAGCTTTTCTTACATCATAAGGTAGTTTGTCTAACACCATTACTGCAACAGCTCCTGCATCCTCAGCTATTTGAGCTTGTTCCACATTTGTAACATCCATTATTACACCATGTTTTTGCATATGGGCAAATCCTCTTTTAAGTAATGTACTTCCTTTAACAACTATGCCATTTTCGATGACTTTTACTTTTTGTCCTTTTGAGTTAGAATCTGAAGAAATTAATGAAATAGCCATAATATTTTATATTAACTATATGCTATAGGGGTATATTATTATTGAGTTATGTTTAATCTCATTTTTTACTTTTTTTTACAAATAATTACACATATTAATACAATAACTTAAATTTCGTTAAATATTTCAGTACATTAATACAAATATAAAAATAAAATTGTATTAAAGTTTTTTATGGTTTATTATGTGTAAGCGGATAGCAAAATTTAAAAAGGTATTGTATTAATTACTGTTAATATGACTTTACCAAAAGGATATAGTCCTAATAAACCATCAGGAACCAGTGGTGGAGGTAGTTCAGGCTCATCAGGCTCATCAGGCTCATCAGGCTC
>JADDOW010000007.1:0-26349 GCA_016782225.1 Nitrososphaeraceae archaeon | reverse complement strand
GGCTCATCAGGCTCATCAGGCTCGAGTAGGGACGAAATTGAGCGTATGATTGGACGTAGAGTTGAAAATATGAGAGGCATTTTCGTTTTAGGCTTTATCTTGTGCTGGGTAGCTACCGCAGGGGGAATATACGTTGGTGTTACTGTTTATCCATGGGCATATCCATTACCAAGCGGTATTTACGCACTTTCCGTACTAACCGTGATTGAAGTATTAGGATTGATTTGGATATTGAAAATAGCTGGCGAAAAACCAGTAAGGATGTAAAACATCCATTTTTTATTATACTAATTTATTTTTAATCTATTGTTTAATAATTTAAGACAACTTTTCCTTACGATATTTTCTTAAAAAACAAAATACAAAATCTTATATATTACCTATAAGAACAGCATTATAATGGTCTGGTTAAGACGTACAACTCACTATCTGTTCATTGTTGTTGTTGCAGTAAACAGTACCTTGCTTACTATCAATGCAGGAGATTATATCTTCTATACTGATTGGGCGTGGACATCATTTGTCGTATTTTCTATTTCTCAATCAACAATGCTTGTAGTAGGAGCTATATACTATATGTTATTTACAGGTGTTCCTGGTACAGCGACGTATTACGCAACTATAATGACTATCTATACCTGGATTGCCAAAGGTGCATGGTTCGCTTTAGGATACCCATATGACTTTGTGGCAGTACCGGTATGGATACCATCGGCTATGTTGTTAGATTTGGCTTACTGGGCAACAAGGCGGAACAAACATGCAGCAATACTTATTGGTGGTGTATTAGTTGGAATGTCATTGCCGTTGTTTAACATGATTAACTTGCTGTTAGTTGCGGATCCATTGGAAATGGCATTTAAATATCCACGACCCACTCTACCTCCATATATGACTCCAATAGAACCACAAGTTGGAAAGTTCTATAACAGTCCTGTGGCCTTGGGAGCAGGTGCCGGGGCAGTGCTCTGTGTTCCTATTGCTGCTTTGGGTGCAAAACTCAATACCTGGACTTACAGATGGATGGCTGCTTGGAGTAAGTGGGATTAAAAACCTCCCTTTTTTTTAAATTCGACAATTAGAAAAAGTTATTTGTATATGCAAACTGTTTTGTTTATTAATTTATTAATTTAAAGTAATTTATTATGTTCTTCTAAGAAATAGGCAAATAGTCTTATCTATGATGCTATGGTTGCCAAAAAATAATTTCAGAAAGAGAAGGATGCTTAAAGTTTTAAAATATGATTATTTTGCTAGCCCGTAATTTGTTTTTAACTTCGCTAACAGACCATCAATATTCGCTATTGTGTTTCCCTCATTATCGTTTATAGCTTGATGGGCAGGAGGGGACGAAAAATAGTTTTCTATTCTGTTTTCTAATCGCTCACCATAGGTGACAAACTTATCGTTTTGGTAGAATACTCCTATTGGTATTCTTTTTTCCCATTCTCTGGATTTTTCTAAAGCCTGTGATATTTTATCATCTGTTTCAAATTCATTGTTGACAATGCCGTTATAGCTCTCATCTTCTAATTTGTATATTTTTGGTATTTTTAATGAGGGATCTTCTTTGTCTGTTTCATAGCTTTGATACCATTCTTTTGTATTGATGTCGTTATAGGTTGGACATGGCTGAAGAACGTCTATAAAAGAGAGGCCCTTATGGAGTATGCCTTTTTTTATGATGTCTTTCAGATGTTTGACATCATAAGAGTAGCCTCTAGCAATAAACGTGAATCCGGATATAATGGCTAAAGAAATAGGGTTTATGCTGTCATTCATGTTTGGATGAGGCAATGATTTTGTTTTCATGCCTAACTTTAGTGTAGGTGCAGCTTGTCCTTTTGTCAACCCATAAACTCCATTATTGTGAATTATGTATGTAATGTCTACATTTCTTCTTCCTGAGTTAACAAAATGCCCCGACCCTATGCCTAAACCGTCCCCATCTCCACCCACTGCAATAATTTTTAAGTTGGGATTTGATAACTTGGCGCCTTGAGCGAACGGAAGTACTCTTCCATGAAGGGTATGTATTCCATAGGTATGAATAAAATGTGGAGTTTTACCTGAGCACCCTATACCTGAAAACATTGCAACATCATGCGGGGGAATTTTCAATTCTGACAATGACATTTGAATTGAGTTAAGAATGCCGAAATCTCCACATCCAGCACACCAATCATTGTGTACTTCTGTTTTATAATCGGAAAGCTTATACTCCATTCTCTAAAATCACTCTTTTCCCTAAATTATTATTTATAATGCTTAAAAATGACTCATATAGCTCCGATAATGAGATTGGTCTACCATTATATTTTAATATGTTGTGTTCTGTATTGATTGTTGTATTTTGCTTCAATAAAATATCTAGCTGTGCTAAATAATTCATCTCTATACTTATTATAGTTGTCTTACTATTTGAATCCTGTTTAAAGCTGTTTCCTGACTTTTCACCAATTAAACCTTTGATTGTGTCTTCTAATAGTTTGGAAGGAAATGGGCATAACAGTTTAACTTGAATAAAAATAAATTCTATATTTTTGAATTCTGGCGATATCCTTTCTAAGGTATCTAAGATTACACCTTTGGTGGATCCCCAGCTTAAAATTATAATTTTATGCTCAATATCCTTTTTTAGCTTATCTTCAAATTCAATAGTTATTTGGTCTTGGTGTGGTATTTGTTCAAGAATTAATTGCAATTTTGACATTCTTTTTTCTACCATTTTTTTTCTAATTTCTGGATCTTCTGTAATGTGTCCTTGCTCATCGTGCTCGTCACCTGTATTCCAAAATATTCCATTTTCGGTTCCTAGAGAAACCCTCTTAGATATTGGGCCTTCCTCTAGATTGAATCGCTTAAAGTGCTCTGTACTATTACCATCATTTAGTTTGAAATTGGAATTTTTGTTGATGAACTTGCCTCTTTCAATTTTTATATTTTTGTAATCAAACATTTTACAGGTCATTATGCTGTTTGCAATAAATTTATCTATCATGTGAATAACTGGTAGTTGGTATTTTTCAGCATAATTGAATACTTTGATTGTGTCATAGAAACTCTCCTCAATGTCTCCTGATGCATATACAATTCTTGGAAACTCGCCATGTCCGGCGTTTATTGCGAATAATAGATCTCCTTGTTCCTGTCTTGTAGGTAATCCGGTAGACGGTCCTGCTCTTTGATACAATGACACAATTAGAGGTACTTCGTTAATTCCAGCCCATCCCAAAGCTTCTGCCATTAGTGAAAATCCCGGACCTGAAGTGGTTGTACAACTGCGAACCCCAGTTAACGATGCTCCTATGGCCATGGCAATTGCAGATATTTCATCTTCGGTTTGAATTACAACAACTGAACCATTACCATTGTCTGTTTGATTTATTATTTGATTTGACTCCAAATATTCGCTGTCATCTGTTGCAGGTGTGATTGGATAATATGTTTGAAACCTGCAACCTGCTACTATTTTTCCAAGAGGTGATGTTTGGCTTCCTTGTGCAACAATAATATTACTATCGCTATTGTCTGTATTTTCATACACTAGTTTTTTGGGGAATCTTTCAGGAATATCTGCATATTTAGACTTGATGTAGTTATAGGAGTAATTTGCTGCATCTACATTAATTTCTGCTATTTTTGGCTTGTTTGAAAAAATTGATTGAATTCCGTTTTCCATTTTCTTTGTGTCAAAGTCCAATATTGCTAACGAAGCAGCTAAAGACATTACATTAGTTATCCTCGCTAATTTGCTTAAAGAGTGGTCATTAATTTTTTCAGAAAAATCTTTAATTAGTTCAAAATAAGGCAGTTCTATTAAAAATACATTCCTTTCCTTCAAATTATCTAGTATTCCTATGAAATCAAAGGATTTGTTATTGTCATGCAATATTTTGCTTATTTTTTTTTTAGATGAGAAATCTAAAGTATGAATGTCCTCAATCTTTTTTCCTTTAATTTCCGGATCGAATATCAATACTCCTTTGTTTGTCAAATACGGTGAGTGCCTTACCACCGTCTCGGCGTCAAATGTGACCAAAACGTCTATTTCATCTACATGGGATCTTATTGGTCTGTTTGAAACTCTTACAGAAAAATAACTGTGTTCTCCTTTTATGTTGGAATAATATTCCCTTTTGCCAAACACATGCAAACCGGCCATTGTAACAGATTTCAAAAAAATGTGTGATGCAGAATCAACCCCACTTCCTTGAGGTCCACCAATAACCCAAGAAACGGATTCTCTAGAATTTTCCATTATTTGTATTTAATATATAGGCTTTTGTTATTATTATAGTTTAGAACATATCCATTATAATTTATCCGCCAGTTGCTGCATCGTGAAGACAACATTCGCATTTATCTCTAATTCCACAATAAGGGCAAACACACATACAGGCTTCAATAACGTTTCCGCAAAAATCACATAGGATGTTCCCTTGGTCGTTGTCATGCTTGGAATTGATTTCCTGACTCAATATCTCTACTCTTTGTATATATTATTATGATAATACTTATACTTTGCATAAAAGGTAATTAATATATATTAAGATTATATTGCATTTAATTAATAACACACCACCAATCGTCCGTTGTTTTTGGTCAGATTAAAAATTATATTGTATTTATGATTTTATTATAGTAAACTTTTTATCTTTGTTTTTAGTTGAAAGCCTAGATGAATATGAAAAGCGGCAACAAATCCGCTATGGTGTTTTTAGTTGTAACCGTAATTGCTGGAACTGCATCAGTTTTAGGTATGATGATGACACTGATACCAAATGCTGAAGGTCATGGTGTACAAGCACAACTTCAAAGTAGGTTCGTTAGGATCAACAATGAGGCGTTTTCAGCGCAGTCTGTTAATACTGGCGATACCATAGTCGTTACTGGGGAACTTCAAAGTCTAGTTAATAGGGACATGAGAGGATGGATTTCAATTTTCAGTGAGTCTACAAATGCAGGTAACAGATGGGAGTTTATTAGCCGAGACCCTCCAGGTAATATAATTGAAGTTGGACCACAAGAATCAATTCCGTATACACTAGAAGCTAAAGCTTTAGAACCTGGCATATACCACGTACACACTCAATTAAATCTTGCAGGAGTCGGCCCCGGATTAGGTCCAGGACAAACAGTTCAGGTAGTAGGAGAAGCTATATTAAAACCAATTCCATGGAATAACATTATATATCAAAGTATAATAATTGCTGCAGGACTTGGTGTAACTTTTGCTACAAGGCCATGGCAGGTAATCTAAAAACCTTTTCTTTTTTTTAAGAATATTTCTTAATATTAAACCTCTGTTAGCGTCTATATTATTATAATTATTTACATTCTATAAATAATTCCTGATAAATTAAATAACCTATATTTGTGTTGTATTTATAGTTACAAAAAATATTTTTATTTGCTAGTCCTGAATTTATTAACGCTTTAAGCTGTAACTTTGTGTTTTCTGGATGCTCTTATAAGTCGAATGATGCTTATTATTTTGTTAAAGACATTCTTGGATTCCATTTATATGGTATTATTTTACCTTAACATTTTTAAATCTTTTGTATGACACATTAGATTAGCTTAGCCTTCAATCGGGTTGTTTTGTTTGTCTTGGGAAATCTTTTATTGTTAATTGTTTCAAAAACTGTTGTGCAAGAAATTGTGAGTCAGATAATGACACGGCATGTTGTTACAATAAATTCTAATAGGACTGCTTTGGATGCTGCATTACTCATGAAAGAAAAAAGGATTAGTTCTCTTATAGTTCAGGATGATGAAAACGAATCATTGGGTATAATAACTGAAAGGGATTTTGTGAAAAGGGTGTGCGCCCAAGATAAAAAATCGTCAGAAGTACTTATATCTGAATTGATGTCTAAAATTCAAACTTTTGCAGAACCTGATACTCCTGTAGACGTAGCTGTGCAAAGAATGATTAATAATAGAATAAGGAGATTACCAGTTATTTCTGATGGGCACGTTATTGGAATTATTACTGTAACTGACCTCGCAAAGGAGTTGAGAAGAATAATGTTGACAAAGGGCATAGTTGAGTTGATTGATTAGGTGTCAATTACATTTTGATTTGTAATTGTGTATTTTTTTGTGGTGCTATGCTACTTATAATTATTGTTGATTTTCAATTATTTTTTATACATCTCTTTTAATATCTATAACGTCTGTATACGAATAATGATAAAAATAGATAGGAGCCAAATATTGAAAAAGTGGATTCCAATGGTTATTATCGTATCTATTATTGTTATAATAATCGGTGTGATCTTTGGCAGTTCGTTTTCACAAATTATCTCATCTATTGTTGTTTCGTTGTTATTGATTTTGTCTGCGATTTTCTTTAGATCTTTAGGAAGGGATAGGGAAAGCGAAAGGAATAACTTTGATGCATATAAATTTGACAATGAGGCCAAATAGTGCTTAATTTACTTGCTTAAAAAACAGAAGATTGATATGGTGATTCACGGAACGAAACTTGTTTCCTATATTAAATAGTTTCAGTTAAACCTTAAATTTTCTTTTTAATGTTTTGTTTAGATGTAGTTTGTTGTGACTATGTTGAGTGTAAACATAAGAATAATGAATAGTAATACTAAATGATGAGAAATTGAAAATAAACACATTAAAGATAATTATTTTTAGTTTTACTATTTCGTTTTTTATTTATTATTACCTTCTACATCACAATGATGATTATTTTGGTGATCTTTTTTATAATGATCACTTTATCGATCTCAGTTCTGCAATTTTATCGTTTACTAAATCGAACCCTTTTTGCCAAAAACTCTCTTTGGTTATGTCTATGCCTTCATCCATCAGTAAATCCTCTGGTTTTTTAGTTCCTCCTGAAGAGAGAATTCTTGTATATTTTGGAATAAAATCTTTTCCTTCATTTTTGTATTGTTGATATAAAGACATCACTAGTAAATTACCAAAAGAATATGCGTAGCAGTAAAACGGTGAATGGTAAATGTGGGGAATGTATAGCCATTCGTATTTAAAATCGTCTGTTATCTTTACTGAATCCCCAAATTGTTCTTTTAAATTGCCTAAATAAAGATCTGCGAGTTCATCTATTGTGGTAGCATTGTTTTCAGATATGATATCATGTGCCGAAACTTCAAAAATTGTAAAGTATGTCTGTCTCATAATGGTGGCGTAAAAATCGTCTATTTGTTCTGCTAAAAGTATTTTTTTCTCCCTAACCGCTACTGAATTGAAAACCTTATCATTTAATAGCATTTCGCCGAAAACCGATGCTGTTTCAGCTAGTGGTAATGGTGCATGTTGAACGCTTATTGGCTTGTCTGAAGCTAATACGCTGTGAATTGCGTGACCGAATTCATGAGCCATTGTTGATATGTCTCGTATAGTTCCGTCGAAATTTAGCAATACGAATGGATCTATTTTTGGGGTGATTGTTGAACAGAATGCTCCGCCTTGCTTACTGTCCCTAAGTTCAGAATCAATGTGTTTTTTTTCTATCAAACTCTGGACTACCTGCTTAAATTTTGGATCAAAATCTTCGTAGGCGTCTAAAACCATTTTCATGGCTTTGTCATAATCAATTTTCTGTTGTTTTTGAGACTTTAGCGGTGCATAAAGATGATATCGCTCTAGTTTTTTCATTTTTAGCATTTTCGATTTTTCTTTAAAATAGTTTTGGAATATGATTGCGTTAGATCTACAGACCTTTAGTAGAGTTTCAATGGTTTTGTCATCAATGTTGTTGTAAAGGTTTCTTACAGATATGGGGGACGGAAATCTTCTTAAAGTGATGTATTCGTTATGCCAATTTAATACCCTGTTAATATAGATCTCTCCTAGAACTCCACTATTTTTTTTATATGTTGACCATAAGGATTTGTAGGCTGCCACTCTCTCGCTTGGCTGCGAACTCCTTACAAGAGATACTAGTTTTTCTTTATTGGTGAATATTTTTTTTATCTTTTTCTTTCCCTTGATTTCTATGTATTCAAACTCAAAACCATTGGTCATTCTATCATAAATTTTGAGTAAAGCCGAAATACCTGTATTGTCAAGAATATTTATAATTTTTTCCTCCGATTCTTTTAGCGTAAACTTTGATAATGACCGTTCATGTCTAAGATGTTCTTGGTATATTTTTGGGACTTGCTCTATTAGTCGATTTGCATTATTGTCGTCTATCTCTTTTTTGAACCACAAGTCAAAAAAAAGAAGCTTGTTTGATATTTCTGTAGCATAAATATTCATTTTTGTCAGTAACGCTCCTGATTCGTTTGATGATGTATTTTCTGCATATTTTAAATGGGCATATCCTAACACGATACTTAATTTTTCAGATATGTTTTCTGAATCTTTTATGAATTCCAAAAATCTTTTTGTTAAAATGTCTGGTTTTAGAAGATGTCTTTTGCTTTCAAATTGTTTAACTTTTTCATCTATTGAAGACAAATAGGCGGAAAATTCGTTATCTTTGGGATTTTTAACTAGTTCTGATAGATCCCATGTTCCTGTTTTAAGTTTTAATACTTTGGACACATTCTCTTAATACTGAGACCATTTTATTTGTTTTTTTAATTTGATTTTATGGCTCCATATTTTTCATTTTGAATGTTCAAAGGAGTTGTATTGTTTTTGAGATCATTTTAAATTGTTGAGTATTCTATTAAGTAATAAATACGCTTATTTTTTTATGACCTTTATTTTTATTTGTACTATTTGTTACTAAATAATTTTCTTCTCAATAGATCATATGTTTTTGCGGCTTCACTGCCTCCTAATATCAAAATAATTTCCTTGTTTGTAAAAAAAGCATTGCTAATGGTTATCTTGTAATTGTTTATCATGTCAAAAATTTGATACAGTATCTGTCTTGTCAAAATAATGTCCTCATTTGACAGAGTTAACGTTATTTTTGAAAGACCTTCTGTTATTTTCCCATTGTATTTCTCTTTCAAGTCCAAGATTATTTTTCTTGATTCTTGAATATCCTCCGTAAATATACACATTTTTTTTGCGGTATGTATTAAATTATATTCAAAAAAGGTATCTTTAGAGAAATCGTAGATTATGTCAGAAATATCTTTTATCATGTTGTCATTATTAAAGTTGATATCAATCATACTCCCTGTAAGTGTCATCCTTACATCATTTGGTGACATTGAAAAATCAATTTTTTTTGGGTCATTTACATCGTAATTTGAATCTGAACCGCTGTTATTGTTTCTAGATGGGGAATAATTATCAGTTTTATATAGCTCATCTGCGAACCTTTTTATCGCAACAATAATTGTACCGATATTTACATTTGAATCTATTAGTGATTCTACTTCTTTATGGATTTTATTTGCAAGAGCTGTGTAATTTATAATACCTGATTTAATGGCTTTAAAATAAAAATCATTTGATGTTATGATTTCCTTTACTGCTTGTGGTACTGAAAAATCTCGGATATGCATTATATGTAATATTTTAAATATCTATAAAATAAGTCTTACCTTATGTAAGTTATACTTATATTATGTAATAAAAACTACATCTTGTAATGCATAAATATCTGATTTATTATGAGGTCATAATTGATGGCAAATGATCAAATAAAATTATTAAAAATTGCAGAAACAGAAATACGTTTTGTTGGTAAAGGTTTGGCCCTAGTTGATCCAAAAGTAATGGATGAACTGAACTTGGGCCCTGGTGATATTATTGAATTAAAAAGTAAAAAGAAAATCAGCTATGTGAGACTTTGGTCTGGACTATCTTCTGATTATGACAGGAATATAGTCCGAATAGACGGATACACTAGAAATGCTCTTGAATCTGGAATAGATGATCATGTTGGCATTAAAAAAACTGGACATGTGAATTTAGCAAAAACAGTTAACCTTGTACCATATGAAGAGTTAGAGTACTCTGGCTTCGGAGATTATCTGTCAAATCTATTGGAAGGTCGAATTGTGTCAAAAATGGATACTATTCCTATAAACCTGATGGGAAAAAAGATATCATTTGTCGTAAACAATTTGAGTCCCAGTCCTGGTCCTTTGATTATCGGTAATAGTACTAAGTTTACTTTAGGTGATTATAAACAAAGTCTTTCGCCAAAAATTCCAAGAATAAATTATGAAGATATTGGTGGCGTGAGAGATGCAATCCAAAAAGTAAGAGAAATGATTGAATTACCCATCCGTCACCCCGAATTGTTTGAAAAAATTGGTATTGAAGCGCCCAAAGGTGTTTTACTTTACGGCCCGCCAGGTACTGGAAAAACTTTGCTAGCAAAAGCGGTCGCTAATGAAACGAATGCTCATTTTTATTCTATCAGTGGCCCTGAAATAATGAGCAAATTCTATGGAGAGAGTGAAGAAAGGTTAAGGACTACATTTAAGGATGCTCAAGAGCATGCCCCATCCATAATTTTTATTGATGAAATCGATTCTATATCTCCAAAAAGAGAAGAGGTAACTGGTGAAGTGGAAAAAAGGATTGTATCGCAAATGCTGACTCTGATGGATGGTATTCAATCACGGGGTAAAGTGGTTGTGATTGGGGCGACCAATCGACAAGATGCAATTGATCCTGCTCTTAGAAGGCCTGGTAGATTTGATAGGGAAATAGAGATAGGGATTCCTGATGAACAAGGCCGAATGGAGATACTCAATATCCATACCAAGGGGATGCCTCTGAATGAGGATGTGAATTTGACAAAGATATCAAAAATTACTCATGGATTTGTTGGCGCAGATCTGGAAGTACTGACAAAAGAAGCTGCAATGAGATCTCTGAGACGAATTCTGCCCGAAATCAATATCGAACAATCTCCAATTTCACAAGATGCATTAAACAAATTAATTATAACAAATTCTGATTTTAATAATGCATTAAAAGATGTATCGCCATCAGCAATCAGAGAATTTCAAATTCAAAAACCAACTACCAAATGGGATGATATTGGTGGATTGAAGGATACAAAGCAAGAGCTAGTGGAAATGACTGAATGGCCATTAAAATATCCTGAATTGTATGATCTTGCAGATATCAGGCCTTCAAAAGGGATTCTTCTTTACGGTCCGCCAGGTACTGGAAAAACTTTGCTAGCAAAAGCTGTGGCGTCTAGTTCTGAGGCAAATTTTATTAGCATTAAAGGGCCCGAGTTATTGTCAAAATGGGTTGGAGAGTCAGAAAAGGGGATCCGAGAGGTTTTCAGAAAAGCAAAACAAGCATCTCCATGCATAATATTTTTCGATGAACTTGACTCAATAGCTCAAAGAAGAGGATCGGAAACAGCAGGATCAGGTGTGACTGAAAGGATGATAAGTCAAATGTTAACTGAACTGGATGGATTGGAAATTCTTAATGGAGTTGTTGTGGTTGGTGCAACAAATAGACTTGATATAATAGACGATGCATTACTGAGACCTGGCAGATTTGATAAAGTCATAGAGATCCCTATTCCTGATATAGATTCTAGAAAACAAATAATTGAGATTCATACTAAAAAGAAACCAATCGATCATAAATCGTTATCTATTGGTAAAATATTGGAATTGACAGTTGGGTTTACTGGTGCAGAAATTGAGGGGTTAATTAATTCTGCCTCCGTAATAGCCTTGAGAGATTTTTTAAAAGAGCATTCCAAAAATAAAGGCCAGATTATTACTTCAAAAATAGAAAGACAGGATCTAGAAAAATTTAAGATAACTTTAAACCACATTATCCAGGCAAAAGATAAAATGAAAATAAATTTAAAAAAACAATAGTTATGATTTGGAGAAAAATATAGCAAGCCATATACTTTAAAACTTAAATTTCATTAATTTTTATACTATGTGTTGTTTATTTTTCCTTTGTAGTATTGTTGTGGTGTTTTGTATCTAGATGTGCTATTTTATATCATGTTATAATCTAGGTTTGCTTTTCTATTATCTTGTATGTGATCCTGTTTAGAGCCTCTTCGGTTCCTTTTAAAATGTGTTTTTTTACAATTACTGTAAATGGCCCTAAAAATCCCTTCAAATGAATGTCCCATTTTACATTTATTCTTGTATTGTTCTCATCAATTTTATCTAGCGTTATTGTTTTCCCGCCAATTAGAGGGCCTTCAACTATTTCTGTTGTTGTTTGATATTTAGGATAAAGCGTTACTATTTCTTTACACTTTGATTCTTTAAATGAGATTATAGTTTCTCTTTCTATGCTGTTCCCTTCTTTTTTTATGTTTTTTACTGATCTTGTTCCATACCAATAATCTGGGTCTTTATCTACATCTGAAATAATGTCCCATAAGTTATCTATTTTGGTATTAATATCTCTACTTGTTTGAATTACTGCCATATTCCTATTGTGTATTACACGTAGTTTGATTTAATATTCTATTTCCTATTTGATCAGCTTTTGTTGTTCTGTCATAGTCAGGATCATAATCATAGCAATTTGTTTCAATGTTGGTAATGAGCATTAGATAACAAGGAAAGCGACAAATAAACAATTGAATTCTTTTGCAGGATCTGAATAAACCGACTTTGAAACCGAAGGATGAGCATATTGATGGTAATTTATTATTTCCGCTATTTCTTTTTTATTCTATCCATGATTTTCAGATACAGATAAAGCGTTTTCAAATTGTTTTTTTGCCTACTTGTGTCTTCTTCCATATATATTAATTTGTTAATGTCTATTATTTTTTTGGTGATGGTTTTATCAATTTGCAACAAAAGGTCATTGTAGTTTTCTTTTTCTTCTGAATCATAAATTCTATTCTTGTTGTCTTTATCAAATGATTTTTGACGCATTTCTTCTTTTTCGTTTTCTTCAAATATTTTGTCAGATGCATTTTCTATCTTATCTTGATTCAGAGTGGGTCTTTGACAATTCAAACACAAAATATCTCCCTTATATTTAATTAAAAGGCCGTTGCAAATTTTACAAGATTCTGATAATAATGTTCCGCCCTTTAATAAAAAATCTGCACCCTTTTTGACAATATCATTATTCATGATGATTTAAAGAATGTTATTTTCGTCTATATTTTTATCATGAATTTTAATCTTTTCTTGTTTGCTTAATTTGTTGAGTTCATTTACTAAGAATTCTTTGTATTTGTTTTTTTCTTCTTCTGTCATTCTATCTAAATTGGAACTGAGAGTTGATCCTATTGCTGATAGTCTATCAAGTAAGTCCATTGTCATGAATCTACCCATGTTTCCTATCCTAAACACGACTTCTAGATGTTTTTGTATTATATTATGGGCTGATTTTATATCGGACGATATTGATATTCCTTTTTTCGTTACCCTGTACCTTCCATTTTCATGCTCCTCTATTAATCCTTCTCCCAATAACCTGCCTAATAATGGATATATTAAACCTGGTGAGGGCTTCCATTTTCCGCCCGTTTGAACTATGGCTTTGTCTATTATTTCCTTACCTGTCATTGGTTGTTCTGACAAAAGCTCTAGAATGTAATGACGGGAGAAACCTCTGGGAATGGCACTTCCAACCCTGGAAAACCAATCAGATATCATCTTTGTATGTTTTATATCGCTAGTGACTTATTAATTTTTATTCTGAAAAAAGTAGAATATGGATTCTTCAGAATCTGTAAAGGAAGATAAATTATGTTGTTGTAAAGAAAAATGATTAATGGTTTTCTATGGCAAGCTCTAAATCTTGTTGATATTTTTCCCATTCTTGCACTTCTTTATCATTTAACAATTCTAGTTTTTCCAATTTTTGTTCTTTTCTCATCTTTGCTTAATTAATATAGCAAGTTCTTTAATATAAGATTTATTTTGCCTATATTCGTCTCAGTTATTATAAATATTTTATATTGTTGTTAGAAAGATAGAATAAAATAAAAATCGTGTTTCTTAAAAATTGAGATATATGTATTTTTTATATGTGTTTGTGATTGTTGTTAATATTAAATTGCACTACACTAGCATAGTTTTTATTTAGGAAAATAAAATTCTGTTATAATAAGTAAATTGTCGCTAGAAGATTTTAAACATATTCTCAGAATTGCAGGAAAAGACATTGAAGGTACTAAAAAATCCATCGTAGCTTTAAGTGAAGTGAAAGGTATTGGTTACAATTTAGCCCAAGTTATTCTACAGTCACTAAATATAAGTCCTTATTTAAGGGTCGGTTTTTTTACTGATAAAGACATTTCTGATGTTGAAAGCGCTATAAAAAATATCAGTTCAATGGGGGTACCAAATTGGTATCTTAATAGAAGAAAAGACATGGATACTGGTACAGATGTTCATCTTATTACCTCTGACTTAGATTTTACTAAATCTAATGATATTGAAAGAGAGAAATCGATTATGAGCTGGAGGGGTTACCGACATATGTTTGGATTAAGAGTCAGAGGTCAGAGAACTAGAAATACTGGACGAAAACAAACTGCCGTTGGCGTAAAGAAAGCTATGGGAAAGCCTGGTGCTTCCTCTGGAAATGCCGCAAAAAAATAATGTGGTGATGTGAAATGGGAGATCCAAGAAAAGCCAAAAAGAGTTATACTAGGCCTCGAAGCATTTGGACAAGTGACCAAATCAGTTCAGAATTATACGTAGTTGGTTCCTATGGTTTACGAAATAAAAAAGAATTATGGAAGGCTCAAACAGAAATTGCTAGAATGAGGAATCAAGCTAGAGCTCTGTTGGCGATTTCAACAGATGTGCGACATGAAAAAGAGACCAAACTCCTAAATTACTTGTCTAGGCTTGGTATTGTAGAAGATAGCTCGACGTTGGATGATATTCTTAATCTTAAAATTGAAGATATTTTGGAAAGACGATTGCAAACATTGGTAATGAAACGTTCTAATTTAAAATCTCCTTATCAGGCAAGACAAATTGTTGTTCATGGTCATGTTAGCATTGGTGATAGAAAAATCAATTTACCCGGTTACCTGGTAAAAAAAGATGAAGAAGCCCAAATATTAATTCATTTTACCCCAGTTATCGAAGCCGCTGGCAATACTCCCAAATCATAAATATTTTTATATTAGGTATTTTTTTATAGTTTCTCAACTTTTTCAATATCCACATAATCGATTTTTCCATCACTGTCCATATCATATCCTTGAACAATTGCAGCCCACTCATCTTCACTACCTGTATAATCTGAAAATGTCTTTTTACTAAAACTTGTAAACGCTATTACTGCAGATTTGGTGCCAATGGATCTTACTCCTGCAATTAAAATTATATTTTTTAATTTGTTAAATGGGTTTTTTATTTTAGCGATTAGACCTAAATTGTCTAAATGATATATTTTGCTTGTTTTATCTACTAATCCTGACCAGTAATTCTCATCGTTAAATTTTATAGGTAAATATCTATTAAATTCTGCTGAAACAATGTTTGTTCCCGGACCGCCTATTATAATTAAATTATTGCCTTCCAATTCTTTTTCTGCTTTTGCATCTTCATCGAGTTTTACAATAAATCCATCAGGTACATTACATAATGTGCCCAGGTAAAAAGCTAGTTGAATTGCATAATGGCCATCTCTTGCAGATGTTTTAAAAATGCCGTGAGGATTAGGCGAACCTACAATTACTAGACCGTCAAAGAAATTTTCTTTATCAATAAATCCATGCAGAAATTTTCTTGTCATTTGGTTATTGATATTTTTTTTATTGTTTTCTGTGGTTTGATTTAACACTAGTTTTTCGCCCCATGACATCTCTATCCCAAAAGATGGACTTGCACATTGGTAAAGTTTTGCTGTGCCCCCCCGAACAAAATCCGTTCCTGATTCTTTAATTGCATCGATAGAGATTAATTTTTTAATATAGTAATACGCGCTTTGTTCGTAGATTTTTAATTCTTTCGCTATTTGAGCGGTATATTTTGGTTTATCCGATATGGATTTTAATATTCTCCATGCTATTGGATTGGATAAAATATGAATTTTTTTTTCGTTTTCTAAAATAAGGATTTTTTTTTCAAATATTTTGCCGTCTTTTCCATAAACTAATTTTTTTTCAATTCCCATTTTGTTGTGACTACCTATAATATTTTATTGCTGGTATAAATTATCTTATATGCTTGACTAATTTATTTTTATTTGTTATTTAAATTATTGGTTTTATATTATAAGATATTTTATAACGGTATGATTTTTTATTTGATAAAGGTTTTAAATCATTTATTTTGTTAGTTAATGTGTGTTCTATTATTGGTTTTAATGGACAAATAACTGACGCTGCTCCTTTGTTAGTTGATAGCCTGAAAAAAATGGAATATCGAGGCTACGATAGCGTTGGAATAGCAACTCTTAATGACGGAAAAATATTGATAAGTAAAGGTGTGGGTAAAGTTGCTGAAGTGGACAAAGCCCTGGAACTACACAATTTGCCTGGACATGTAGGAATTGGACACACTAGGTGGGCAACACATGGTGGTGTAAATGATAAAAATGCACATCCTCATTTTTCATGCACATCTGAAATAGCTGTTGTTCATAACGGAATAATTGATAATTATCAAGAATTGAAGGATGAATTATCAAAGGAAGGCCATGTATTTAAAAGTCAAACCGACAGTGAGGTTATCTCTCATCTTTTAGAAAAATACTGTAAAAAATATGATTTTGATTATATAAAATCACTTATAGCCACTTGTAATACTCTAAAGGGCTCTTTTGCATTTGTTGCAATATTCAAAAATGGGCTAATTTGTGGTGCTCGGTTTGATGAGCCATTGATAATTGGAGTTGCTCCTTCTGCTATTTTCTTATCAAGTGATGTCCTTGGTTTCTTAAAATATACTGATAAGGCTATATTTTTAGATAACGGTGATATTGTCACTATAGAAGATGGAAAATACCATATATTTGATATCAACAATAATAAAGTAACTAGAGTTATTACCCAAGTCGCTTGGGAATTGGCTTCAACAGAAAAAGGAAAATATGCCCATCACACAATAAAGGAAATCCATGAACAACCATCTATATTGCTTAATTCCATTAACAAAAATAATAATTTTCAACAATTCTGTGAATATGTAAAAAATGCTTCAAATGTGTATATAACAGGGAGTGGAACAAGTTACCACTCTGGGTTATTAGCTAAACGTCTTTTAGCAAAATACGCAAAAATCAAAGCAGAGGTTATAATGTCAAGTGAGTTTCATTATTTTTCAGATACTTTGGAATCTAATTCTGTAGTTATTGCCATTTCACAAAGTGGTGAAACTGCAGATGTTATCCATTCGGTAAAAAAAGCAAAGGAAGGTGGATCTAAAATACTTTCAATTATCAATGTTCCGACATCCTCTTTAGCAAGATTAAGTGATTCTTTTCTTGTCTTGAATTGTGGTCCGGAAATAGGGGTTGCTGCGACAAAAAGTTTTTTAGCACAACTCATGGTTTTATATAATATAGTCAGTGTGATGTCGAATAGCCGACTTGATCTGAATATTGCCATGCAAAAAAAATTGGTTAAAGATGTGGAGAAAACATTGGAATTAGACGAATATATTGAATCTTTAATGGCAAAACTGGATAATGAAATTAAACATATTTATATTCTAGGAAGGTCGATTCACTACCCTATTGCATTGGAGGGTTCACTCAAAATTAAGGAATTAGCATACATACATGCAGAGGGAATAGCAGCAGGTGAACTTAAACATGGGCCATTGGCTCTAATAGATAACAAATCCGTAGTTATTGTGTTAAATCCAGTTGACGAAACATACCAAGATGTAATTTCGAGTTCAAATGAGATTAAATCCAGAGGTGCCGTTATAATTGGAATTTCCAACAAACACCATGATATCTATGATGAGTATATCGAATTACCCGAATGCGTTGATTTTCTTTATCCTGTTATAGAGGTTATTCCATTGCAGATTATGTCTTACTATCTTGCTCTTAAAATGCAGGTCGATCCTGACTATCCGAGGAACCTTGCTAAATCTGTCACAGTCAAATAACAATAATGATGGTAGTACGTGCTAGATAATTGATATTGACGGATGTTAATTTAAACCATTTAATTAAATATTGAAAAAATATGTGAAATAACTATGAAAATCGAGAATTGTAATTTTCCAGATAAATATTTATACGATACCCAAAATTTTATTTGGGCTGATTTGGAGTTTACTAATACACAAACTAATTCTCTTGATAAACATGTGATTGTCAGGGTGGGGATAATGCCAATACTGTCTTATATATCTGGCATTATAAATAAAATAAAACTAAAATCAGAAGGTGAGTATGTTAACAAAGACAAAAGTTTAGGTACTCTAGAAAGCTTGAGTTATTTTGGAGTTATCAGGTCGCCAATCTCTGGAAAAATTGTAGAAATAAACAAAAGCCTAATGCATAATCCAAAGATCGTTAATGATTCTCCATTTGAGTTTGGTTGGATAGCAAAAATAAAATCATCAGATGCCAATGACTTTGAATCATTAAAAACAATTGACAGGTGTAAATATGAACTCTCTTTGTTGGTAAAAAAATACAATGTAAAGTGTTTTAAAAATTTTCCTGATTATGAAATGTATGAATTAGGAACTGAATGCTCTGCGACTTTGGCAAAACTAGGTGATTTTATTGGTTTAAAAATGAATACCGGACAAATTGTTCATCTTGTTTCAGATGATCCCACAGCTGATTTGGAGGTATCTCGTTGGGCTATTGATAATAATCAAGAGCTGGTTGAGATAATTATGGAAAAAAATGAAATAAAATCTTCAAACAAGGTGAACTATCTATTTCATATTCTTGTCAAAAAACTAAATTAAGCTAAATAAAAAAACAAAAACAATATCTTGCTTTATTTCTCTATTGGATTTCCAATCATATTGCCCCATTCGGTCCATGAACCATCATAATTTTTTACATTTGGATAGCCTAAAAGATACTTCAATACAAACCATGTATGAGACGAGCGTTCGCCTATTCTACAATAAGATATTATCTCTTTTTCTGGTGTTATTCCTTTTTCTTGATATAGTTTTCTTAACTCCTCAGGAGATTTAAAAGTCCCGTCTTCATTTACTGCTTTTGCCCATGGTATATTTACAGCCCCTGGAATATGTCCACCACGCTGCGCATGTTCTGTGGGGTATTCTGCTGGTGCTGTTATTTCTCCTGAAAATTCTTTGGGAGATCTAACGTCCACTAAAACTATGGAGTTTTGCTTATCTATTGAGTTAGAAACATAATTTAAATAAGTTCTAATATTTTCATCTGGGTCTTTGGCCTTAAAATTTCCATTAGGATACGATGGTATATCTTTGTTAATTGGTCTGTCTTCCTCAAGCCATTTCTTTCTACCGCCATTCATTATCCTTACATCTTTGAAGCCATAATATTTGAATACCCAGAATGCAAATGCTGCAAACCAATTATTAAAGTCTCCATATAAAACAAGAATTGAATTATCATTTATCCCTGCTTTTTCTGACAGCAGTTTTTCACATGCTTGTTTTGAGAGTATGTTTCTGCTAATTGGATCATTTATATCTTCTCTCCAATCAAACAATACCGCTCCTGGAATGTGCCCTAAAAAGTAGTTTGATTTTGGATCATAATCAACTTCTGCAATCCTTACATTTGAATCCTGGATGTGACTCTCTACCCATTGCGTATCAACTAAAACTTCTGGATTAGCGTATTCATTTGACATCGATTTACAAATGTAATTAATTGATAATCTTGTATTTAAATAATGACTTATTTAAAATTTTTACCAATGACAATGCTATTATAGTTTTCTACTGTCTTATTTTTTATTTATTGTTGCCATTAGGCAAAATGTGTTAATGCGAATTATAATGAACTTTATGTGGTCTCTAAAACTATACCTAAAAATACTGTTTCGCATAACGATGGATATGACTGTTTATACCGATTCACTTTCAAATTTACAACACTATAAAAATGACTTTTATAAAGTTGCTGTAACAACATATCTTTCATATCATCTTCAAAATAAAATAGATACGTGGATTAATGATGTAGCTCCATCTAGAGTGCTATTTGATCAGCTTGAACAAGAAAAAGTAACATGGGATGAATTCATCGATTTATACCAAAAAGAGATGAATGATCCTCGCGCAAAATCTAAAATAAAATGGATACGGGATTTTTCCAAAAAAAATGATGTTGTTCTCTTATGCCATGAAAGTGAATCAGATCCATGTTGTCATCGTCATGTATTAAAAAAACTAATTGAGGAAATACCTGACTAGGTAATGAGTTTTATTTTGTTGTACAAACTAGTGGAGTATTAGGTAATAATCTTATATGCGCAAAAATGAAGAACATATCGATTTCGGTTTTGTTTTAAGCAAAAAGTGCTTATTAATAAATAATAAATAATAATTTATCTGTTCTATTTGTATTTTACTTATTTTGTGATTTTGGGTGAATAACCTTAATTAATGGTGTTTTATTGTTATCATGAGATAATGGCTACTCTTTCTATATGACGTTAATTTTTATTAATTTTTATAATTATTTTAACTGTAACTTAAAAAATTTTTTAAGCAACGTTTATCATTCTTACTTATGGTTTATAAATACATAGAGATTGTAGGGACATCAGATACTAATATAACTGACGCTGTTAACAATGCTTTTAAAGAAGCATCAAAGACTGTAAAAAATATTCAATGGGGGGAATTGGGTAAAGTTACATTTAGGATTAATGGTGAACAAAAAATTGAATACCAAGCGGAAGTGAAAATAGGTTTCAAAATCGAAAGAAATGACAATCCTGTATGATTTGAATCAAACCGAGTAGTTTCAAAAACCTTTCTTTCTACACTTTTTTTAACCTTTTGGATTCTTCTGGAATGCGGTCAAATGCATTTTCTAATGTGTTTTGAAATGGCATAATGTTTTACGTGTGTTTAAACAATTGATTGATTGATATAAACTAAAAGGGTGGTCATTAAGATATATTGTGATAGTTAACACATGTACTGTTATGTTTTCAAAAAAAGGTGTATATGTGATTTTTAATTGACTTGTTGGTGTTTTTATATTTGATCTTTTATTTTTAGTCATAACTTTTTACTTTCGGTTTACATAATGACATGAAGGAAAAAGATGCTATGCCAAATTCACTTTGGGGATATGAAAAAATTCTGTAGTGGTGTTAGGGTGCATTATTGGATTATATGCTGCCTGCTGGATTTCATGGAGGGCTAATGTAAACGAATTTGGGTTTAGTTTAATTATGAAATTTCGCCATCTTTGATATTATTTCTTTCTTCTGGCTTTTGATTGGCTTGGTTATTGTAGTTAATATTTTCGGTAGTTATTTCTTCTGTAATAGTTTTTGTTTCGGTAATGGGTCTTTTTCTTACTATTACCTCTTCCTTAACATATGGTGTTTTTGTTACTACCGGCTCCTCTCTTTTTAATGGAATCGATATTTCGGTTCTGGAGTCTACAGGTTCTTCTAATGATGATGATTGATCGGAAGATTGCATAGATGATTTATACGAAGACAAATCATTGTTAACCGGTCTTCTTTCGATTGTGACCATCTCCCTTGAAAGTTCGATTTCTACTGTTTTTGTTTCCTTTACAGGCTCTTTTATTATATCTACATTATCTTCTGTCAATCTTTTTGATACATCGAGGCTTTCACCCATCACAGGTATTTTTGTTTCAAGTTCTTTTGACATGTCTGAAGATTTGAATGAGGAATATCCTTCAAATTTTTGACCGCCCCCTTCTTCATATCCATGCAACTCAACTTCATTAACTCTCATTTTAAGTAGGTCTCCGTCAAAACTCTCTACAGAAGAAATTGGTATGTGATATCTTTTTTTATTTAAAAGTCCTTTTTGTGTAATAACATATGTGTCTCCAACTTCATGTACTTCACCCAAATCCAAACCATCAATACCTATTGCTCCTTTCTTTACTACATTGTTCCAATCGATGTTTTCTTTATTGTTAGTTGTAGACATGAATTTTAGTACATAACAAGATATATAAAATCATGTGATTTTATTTTTCAATTGATTATATTATTTCTTCCTTGCGTTTGTCTGGATACCTTATAGTCAGCTTTTCCGTTTTGACATTTACATCAAATTTCCTCTTCTCGGTGCCTTCGTATTTTTTTACAACGAACTCTCCAAGTTTCACCATCCTCCTGCTAATCACTATTTCCTCTCATCACATTGGTATGACAATACTGTCGCCTTTTTCCTCATATGGAACGCTGTTGCCATTTCCGCGACCAACGGATATGGGAACCTGTCTTCCGCAATGTGTTGCATTGCTTTGATCTTTGGTTGCTTCCCAATCTGGTGATTGCTCGCTATATTTGCTAACCTCTATATTCCCAGGTGAGGCGGTGGTGGTGGTGGGATCGCTACTGCTGCTGTTGTGTGAAACCCCGCCACCACCAGCAGCAGTGCTGTCTCCCTCGTTTCCGTTTTCTATTCTCTTATTGTATGAAAAGACGCGGGTTATCTTGTCCTTTATTTTTGAAAGGATCTCCGTTATTTCCTTCTCACTGTAGTGATCAAACTCTTTGCCATTGATAAGAATCTCCTCATATTTTATGGGTATCTCGATTTTTTTTTGTCGAGTCCACCATTTTTTGGACAGGCCTAATTGTGTTTCTTCAGTTTTTTTTGTAATGTCAAAGTTTTCCGCAAACAATGGGATTGTTTTTGCTATTTCTTCACCGCGGGAAAATAGTCAGTAATGGCTGGATTGTATCGACATATTTAGAGTTACTTTTTGAGGTGTCTTATTATCGTCATCTAACTGAATATCAATGCTCATGTAATATTGATATTAAAAAAATTTATAATTTTGTATTCAATTAAATGATGGATACTTGTAGAATGATTATTTATTTCTGGAGTCCGATTTTAATTGTTAATAGAAAAATTATGTCGTATGTAATTACTAAATAGTGGTGATTTTGCTATTGGGTGTATAATCTTCATCTTGAAGTAAATAGTTATATGGAAACCCTTTAGACCATTAAACAAATTGTAGAATATGGAAAAGAGATAATGCTTATGAATTCTTACTTAATGAAACGTATTTTGATCATTGTTATATTCCTTGTATTTTCTTTTTCTGATTTTTTATCTATTCTATCTTTTGACGGATTTTAAATATTTTTATAGCCCATACGGTTTTGTCCATCCCGTATTTTCTTTGCTAGACTATATGTTATTTGATATTCTTTAATATGATTGTTTTTTTTATATCTGTTCTTTATCAATAAAGAACAGTTCTGGCAAAATTGTTATGTTTGGCAAACGTCTAGATAAGTTATTCGAAAAAAGTTAATAAACCCATAATAATTCTTTATAATCTGTATTATAGTTGATTAAAATAAGGGAAGATCCATCAGGAAAAATAAATTTAACTTCTCCATTTAAGGATGAGATACAAGAAGAAACGGAATACCCTATAACAATAAGGTCAAAATCAATTAAACGTTCGCTTTTTGTTTTACGAAAAGTATAGGATAGGTAAAAATTACATAAATAACAATTATTTCTGAATTTTATATATTTCAATCCAAATGGCGAATAACAGTGTGCATTACAGGTTGCATATGATTATTATCTGCATATAATTATTATAAGTAACAGGTATCAACTACTACATATAGATGACAAATAACCCTGATTCTAGCAAAATCAAAGATACCATTAACGACGACAATTCTTTTTCATACAGCAATGAAATCATAAATAAAATTCCTTTGATAGGTGAAAAATTTTCAATTACAAAGAAAACAAAAGAGGGTAAAATAAGCATTGAGAAAAGATGGACCACATCTACAAAAAAAATTGAGATACCTGTATCCTATGAAGAAATTTACGTAGATGGCAAAAAGATTGAATCACACAGAACGCATGAAGCGCTCAAAATGTTTTCTAAAATCATAAATAAAATTAAACGTGTTTTTTCGAATACTGAAAATATCACATCTAAAGAAAATCCTGCAGACACATTAAAGGTGAGACATTATGATAAAGATAACAACATGTTAAATGAAAAACATAACAATGAGATCGGTAATCCAATACCTTTGTCTAATAATGCAAAAAATTCAAAAATAGAAAATGTTGTAACAATATGGGGTGAGGAAATAGTGATTAGCAAGAGGATGGTGAAACTTGGAGAGTTCGTTGTAAAAAAATACGAAGTTACCGAAACAAGACAAGTAGATGTGGAATTAACACGTGAAAAGCTGACCATACACCGTCCTGGTTCACATAAAGAAGAGATAACCTAAAATAAGAAACTTAAAGATTAGATTATTGAATACTAATCCACATGTTTTAAGAGTTGGCAGCATTTCTATCAAAGTGATATATATCTATTGTGTATCAATTAAATACCATATTCAATAATTATTATATGTATATGTCCAAAAGCGATGGCGATAATAATAATATTGATTGGAACAATGTTGTAAAGAAAGAAGCAATAGGATTGAATGGGGAGGACCTTGGTGAAGTATTGGAAGTGGGTAATTCTTTCATAATAACCCAAAAGGGCATAATTAACAAGAAACGATATTATCTTCCTAAAAAGTCGGTAACAAGCTTCGACGGCTCTGTACTTAGGTTAAATATGACCAATAATGATCTTGAAGGTTACAAAGAAACGGAGGAACGTGGATTCAATGAATATCCTTCATTCGAATCTTCAGACATGTCAAAAGAACTTGAAACAAAAATACCTGTGATGGGTGAAAGCCTCGATGTATCAAAAAGATTGACAGAAAATAAAGTCAAGATAATAAAAACACCTGTTAAAGAAATAAAGAAGGTGGATATAGAACTGACTCATGAAGAAATAACTATAGAGCGAATACCTACAAACAATGACACAACACCTTCTGGATCAACGGAAAACCCGGTACAATCCAAAACTGAAATAATAATTCAACTTAAACGGGAAGAACCTGTCGTGACGAAAACACCATATGTTAAGGAAGAGGTAATAGTAAGAAAAAGACCCATTACCGAAACAAAAACTATTACAGAAGTATTAGTTAATGAGCGCGTAAACTATGATGATAGACTTAATGAAGATCTAAGATAAAACCTGATTCAAAATAATGTGAATCAATTTAATATTGGATTCTTATTACCTTTTTGTAAAACAATAGAATTGTAACTTGTATAAAACAATGAATTTTCTTATTTTTATCTTTATCTAGGATAAAAACAATAAATGGTTATTGAATAATTAATTTATTATGTATATAAATGTATATATAACAATAACTTGATAGTATGCATAACAATCACATAATTTGATGAAAATTGTTTTTTATAATAATACAAAACTAAATCAGCAATGCACAAAATTAATTATCCCGTCTTTTTCAAAATATGGGATTTGATTTAAAAAAAATAAAATGTATGTAAAAAAAATGGGATGCATAAAAACACATTATTACTATATTCCTTCAATATAAATAAAAAGGACTGATAAAATCGATCTTGACTTTCAATCAAAGAATTAGACTTCTATTATTCTTTTAAAGTCTGGATTGTTTTTAATGAACTCAAAATCTGACTCATGTTTGGCTTTTTCTTTATATATTGGATTTAATTCTATTGCTTTTTGTAAATCCGAGATACAGTTTTGTATATTTTTATCGTCCAATTTTATTTTTGCTCTGGCGCAATCATACCAAACATTTGAAAATGAGGGTGATTGTTTCATAATGTGCTCATAAACTATGATGGCTTCTTTATGTGTCTGAAGTCTATCCAATATGTATCCATAAGTATGGACAACATTGATATTAGCAGGATCTAATCCTATTGCCTTTTTTATTATTTCTGAGGCCTCTTGTAATCTGGCAGGAAAATGATTCACAAGATCCCAAGCTTTTTTGTTAAGTGCATTGACATTGTCTGATTGCATTTCCAGGGCTTTGTCATAGCACTCTATGGCCTCCGGATAGTTTTTGATGGCGGATAGTGACAGTCCCTTGTTGTAGTACGCGTCGGCATTCTGCGGGTTTATCTCCAGGGCTTTGTCATAGCACTCTATGGCCTCCGGATAGTTTTTGATGGCGGATAGTGACAGTCCCTTGTTGTAGTACGCGTCGGCATTCTGCGGGTTTATCTCCAGGGCTTTGTCATAGCACTCTATGGCCTCCGGATAGTTTTTGATGGCGGATAGTGACAGTCCCTTGTTGTAGTACGCGTCGGCATTCTGCGGGTTTATCTCCAGGGCTTTGTCATAGCACTCTATGGCCTCCGGATAGTTTTTGATGGCGGATAGTGACAGTCCCTTGTTGTAGTACGCGTCGGCATTCTGCGGGTTTATCTCCAGGGCTTTGTCATAGCACTCTAT
>JADDOW010000057.1 GCA_016782225.1 Nitrososphaeraceae archaeon | reverse complement strand
TTGCGTGATTGTTTTTATACATCACGCCTTTTGGAACACCACCACTGCTCCGCTCTTTAAAGAGGCCTCGTTTGTCATGGTTGATTAAGGCAATTTGGGTGTCGAAAACAAAACAACTCGGGGGCAAAACGTATCCGATAACTGTGGATTGTCTTCTGATTTTTCATTACATAGCCATTACATTTAAAAAGAGATATTACAAACTCTACCACTAATCGCCACAACTTTATCACATTCTTTTCCAATTATGTTGAATTGCTAAAGTATAGGCACCAAAACATAAAATCTTTACTATAACAATTCACAATTAAAGTATAACGTAAAAAGTTTCCATTTTATTTACAAAAATATGGAACATTTACAAGATTAATTTTGAATATACAAAGGTCATATCCAATTCATAATCTGAAAAACATAAGAGAGATAAATCAACAAACCCAAAACACTAGGTGCTAATCCTATAATGTATAACCCTATAACTGGTCTACAAAAAAGGGCAACCTCACCGTAATAGCAATCAGTTCAATCATAGAGTCAAAAGAGCCAATATTTGCTATAACTAATTTTATTATGGATAATGTAATTTGTATTTGAATTATAAAAAAATACAGGGCATTTAGCACTTAGTTTAAATATACTTTTAAACAAAAAACATCAGCAGGACAATAAATTCTAATCCTAAATGTAGTATTAACATAAAAGGCAAGTGAACCCATCTCAAAGGTCGCAGGCTCTACAAAAACCTTGATCCCACATATATGATTTATTTTCATAGTTCCCACCTCATATTAAACCACAAATCCAAATAACCACTTACCGTTACTTAAAATTAACATGTAATAGCAACAGCACCATAGTTTCCCCCTATCCAAATCACAGTGGCTTAATAAACCTAGGTTAGTAAACAGCATTTTTCAACAAGAGCAAATTTTTAAAATTACGTAAATTAAGACTCAACAAATAAAAACGGTTTTCTTTTGGTTCGGGCATTGTTTTAATGAACAGTGTACAGGTTTGAAACTAACCTATATACACATTATCCATTTTATATCCAATCCACTATAAAATAATGTTGGTTGATAATACATCATTATTTCCCGGCGTGTTATCCTGCCACGTAAGAAATATACCATTGTCAAGGGAGACCGCGGCAGAAGGACATTCCGATACCCCAGCATTGTTGCTTATGTTCTGGGCACTGCTAAAGGTGTTTCCCCTGTCCAAACTTTTCATTAGGAATATATCCTGATTTCTCCCAGGTTCATTAACAGAGCCTTGTACTGCAATAATCAATTTATCAGAATGCGAGACAATTTCCACATTATGTGAACTGCTGAATTTCTCTTTTATAAAAATGGGTGAGGTAAAACTATTGCCGCCATCAGTACTTTTTGCAAAGAAGATTCCACCACCACCACCACCACCTGCACCGTTGCCGTCATTAGATCCAATGTGATTGTTCTGGTCAACAGACGGGTCAGGAGATCCCCACACCACATAAACATCATTGTCATTGGCAGATATTTGCGCCTCACCGGGCTTTTCATCAAGATTTAGCCTAATTTCTTTACTAAAACTATTGCCACCGTCTGTACTTTTTGCAAAGAAAACACCATCCTTTTTGCCGTATATTGTGCTAGCCTCATCTTCTCTGTCGATATTCCATATCACATAAACATCATTTTTGATGGAAGAAACTTTGGGAAATGAGGATGTTCCTGCATTGTTGCTTAGGTTTATCACGTCACCAAAGGTGCGTCCGCCATCTGTGCTGGCTACAAAGGATATGCTGCTATTGCCATTGATGTTTTTTTGAGTATCCTGCCATGTCACATACACTTTATTTCCGACCACATCAATCTCCTGGTTGTGTGAATCAGCGGCATTGTTGCTGAGGTTTATCACGTCACCAAAGGTGCGTCCGCCATCTGTGCTGGATATAAGGTAAATATCCCTATTTGACGATGTATTGTCTGCCCACACTACATAAACATTGCTTCCGTTAACAGATATCTGAGGATGTTCGGAAAATCCGGTGTTGTTGGAGAGATTGGTTATGTCACCAAAGGTGCGTCCGCCATCTGTGCTGGTCTTTAAGAGTACATCATAATTTAGTGGATTGTTATCAAAGATACTTTCCTCCCATGTCACATACACATTATTACCAAATGATGCCACCTGTGGATATACCGAGTCGTTATCATTATCACTGATATTATCAATAACAAATTCATCATTGTTATTTTGTTGGGAAAAGGCCAGTGGTTGGGATTTTACATCATTCATCACAACAGGCGATAACAATAAAAGTAAAAATATAATAAAATAACATTCTCTTTTAGTTGAAAGCATCAGATAATTTATCACCATCTTTTATAATAATCTAACTTGATTCTTTGCTAGGATGCCATAACAAACATAATCACAATAAAATGGGCTTGATGGAGGTATTGAAATCATTAGAAGAAAAAGAACAGGGTCCTGCAGGCCTACCTTAAAGATCAGTATTAAGTTACTCAATGTTTACTGTAACACCTTTTTTCTGCTTTTTGTTTTCAGATGTCCCTCTTCTTTCGCTCTTTCTTTCCTTTTGATTTCTGGTAAAATTAAGTTTGGAATTTATAATGGTCATTTTGCAAGTGCAAGATTTGATGAAAGTGTGCCATATGCACAAGTAGCAAATGCCGACCACCAACTCAATTCATCAGCCATGTCTTGCGACATCTTTTCATCATGCTTTCGATGGTTCATTTTCTTTTGTTAGCCATTTTGTTGCATTATTTAACATACACATATGGCCATTGTGACTTTTCCATGTTGTTTGCCAGTGCCCCTTTACGCATCGTTATCAGCCAATTCTGCCAGCACATCGCCGTGGCAAGCATTTGGCCTACACCAGCAGCCAAGCGTCTTCCCCCTTAGTTCGGTACGTATTTGTTTGATTAATGAAGTATTGGCAAGGATCCAAATTCTATACTTACGAATTACATCTTGCCTCGAGCCATCTGTTCCAATTTTGAATGGATTGCCCCACTTTGATGGCCTGCCAATATAAACATCATAGGGTTCTTTTTTGCAGTTGACAACCCGTGTTTCCCCATTAACCATAATCCACAATACTATAGCCACAGTGTATTTTTTAGCATTTGGCTATATCAGAGATGATGAACAGTTGTATGGGGAGTAATTTGAATAAATTGCCCAATCAAGAATCGACATTCCAATTGCTAACATGGGTGTCTATTTTGAAACGGGCATTTACCTACTGATTTCAGCAACGCCATTATTTAATCAAAGATCTTTGGGCCCTAAAATAACAATACAAATCACGCTTTCACAATAAACATTAGCGTTATAAAAGATTTGAGCGTTTTGCAATAAAAAGACAGGATTTACCATAAAATAATCCACTAATGTTATTTTAAATACTTTATATTTGTAGACAATCTGTTGGTAGAAACCAAAAAAGTTAAAATAAACATGGAATTAGAAGTGGACATACCAGAGGACATGGTTAAAGATAAAGGCAGATATGACAATGTGAAAGAAGGAATTGTAAAAAGTATTAGCAAAGGACTGTATGAGCAAGGTATAGTTTTTAGAATAACCAATTCAAACTTTGAGCAATAATGTATAAAATCAATATATCAATCAATGCCTCATCACATTTATAAAAAATTCCCATACCCATAGAGTTTAGCATCGACATCCCGGCACAATAATGGTTAATTATATAATGAAATATATCATATTTTTTTATTTCATGGTTAAATGTATTCTCACACCAATGTTTTAAGAACATTCATCTTGAAGTTCTCAGGTTATGGTGTATTGTTTTCATGTAGTTTGACACCCTCCGTAACATCAAATAATTTTCAAAACATATACATAAACAGTGTTTTCAGAATACCTTACATTTCTTTTATTTGGATCACAAAAGGTGTTATTCCAAAGATAACAAAAAAAACATCAACGCTATTTTTGACCATTTTGTGCAGTTATCCAGTTTCATCCTAAACACCAAACTTACAGTAACTTTAAGTCACCAATTATGTAATCAACATCGTTTCGTTTTATCGGTCCAAAACCCACAACTATATGCATGTTTTCGCGCATATGTGTTTCTTGCTCATCTTTTACAATTTTAACTGGAAAATGTAGTTTACGGGACAAATCCATCAGCTTTGAATGCAGTTCATTAAACTCTTTTTCTGAGTTTACCTTTAGCGCTGTTTTTTGGGAATTGTAGAATTTTTTCCATGTTACATAGGCAACGTATTTCCTTTGCAGGCACTCCTCTATAATGTATTGTGTAGCGTGCCCTACGTGAACCGCAATCTTTCCTTTACCCATTTTTATGTCATTTCGCACCAGAAAGATCATTGCAATTTTATTATCCGAATTCATTTCGTACATCCATAATTCCATATTTATCCATCCCCCCTTTTTACCATGTTAATCTCTAGGGATAGATGCCCATAGCCACTAACCTTTATTTAGAGAAACAAGTTTTGCTTTGTCAAAACTATTAGATTACCTAAATACGAATCTATCTATTTTTTTATACCCCTTTTGTGTCATCCTTTTTTCAATAACAATATCAAACTATTAGCCATAACGAAAAGCAATAAGCCAACTAATATGGATACCCACCATCTAGTGGCACATGATTGCAATTTTCAGATCTATGCACACACCTGCTAACTATGGGTCCACATAGTATAAAAAATCAATTTAAACAATTATTTGGATATAGAAATCGAAATACACACAAGATAAAGATATGGCATAAATGTCAAGCTAGTTTTTTGGAGGCATCAATCTCCCTTGCTGACTCATATTTTATCTCCGTTTGTCCTTTTTCTTTCATCTTGTCTATTCTAATATATGTCATTTCAGGCGTTCCCCCCTTTTTACCCTGTAATTCCAAATACGGTTCTCCCCCCGCCCGGCCATCACTATTTTCCCATTTACCATCATCAACTGCGGTCCACCATAGTTTCCACTCATTAGCGGGTTTGCCAGAGCTTAACAATCCTTTGTTATCTACATAGACTTCTATATGGACAGCATTGCTTTGTTTATTGTAAATGATAACCTTTAATCCAACCCAACGGTTATCAAGACTGCCTATATTTTTGGTTGTGCCTTCATCATCATCATTATCTGCCGTTCTTATTTCATTTAAGAACTTTGGAGTTAAAGGATGTTGAGGATATTCTTTTGCTAGGTAAGGATCACCGTCAAATGATGTTCCTATAGCATAGCTTCTGCCCGCATTTTTATGTCTATCGTTGTGTTCTCCACCTCGTACTTTGAAACTAACATCATCTTCCTCTTCATCCCTATTGTCTAATTTGATATATGCGGTATATTCCCCATCCAAAATTGGAATATTTTCCAAATAGAATTGTTCCCTTTCCAACCTTTTATCATAGTCATATTCAAACCCATAGTGTTCTTGTGGTTTTCCCCCTTTTGTTTCAAAGATTTTTGTGACACCATTGCTATCAACCGATGTCTTGGTAACAGGTTCCTGTTGGACTTGGACTAAAACAATAACGAAAGATATTGATATTGACGATATCATTGCAATGATGATTATCGGTAGAACTACTCTCCTGCTGTTAGGAGTATAAAAACCGCTCCCATCCATAATAATGACATTAAAAGTTAGATTATTTATATTATAACAAAGTATGCAGTTTTTACATTTGTAAAGATTCATAGTTAAATATGGATTTATGCTAATAGTTATATGGCAAAAGACCCAGTTTGTAACATGAATGTGGACGAAAAAACTGCAAAATACACATCGGAGATTAATGGAGACAAAGTATATCTTTGTTCTGCCGTTTGCAAACAACAATTTGATCAAAATCCTTCAAAATATGGACATTAGGGCAAAACCCGAATAAACAGCACAATTAGATTTCTATTTCAGATTTGCCTTCATATGTTCTTTTTATTGATTCAATCCTTCCTCGGTATTTTTCACCATAGCCTGACTTGCATGAATTGCAGCAAAAGAATCTCTCAATGTCTGCAAACTTTAAAACTTTGGGATTACCATAAACTGGTCCCTCACAAAAATCACATTTGATATCTATTGCAAGACCGTTTGTAATTTTATTTTCCATATTGTGTATTTCATTTTCAAAGACATTATCACATACATTCTCAATTGCATCCTCATTCTTTGGTGCATTTTCCTTTATACTCGTTATTTGAATTAGACTCTCCTGCTGATGATGATGATGATGATGATGACCATCTTTATTGTTAACTTTACTGAAATCAAAGATAGGAAACACACCTTTGATAAAACCAACATTAACCAGTCTCTCAAATCTCGCCTTAACAGTGGGTGTAGTTATTCCCGTATCCCGCGAGATTTGTCTAAATGATTTTCTCCCGTCTTCTAGTAGAGATCTTATAATCGCTATATCGCTTTCATCTAGGTATAAAGGCACTAAATCAAAGGTAAACATCACAGATATATCATCCTTTACAAATGTAAAGTCCGGTTGTTATATTTCTCTTTCTTTATTGTAGCATTATGTTAAGGTATTTAGAAACCAAAATTCATGCCGAACAAGAGAAACCAATCATTGACAAGCACAGCAACCATCAAATGGATAAGCAAATTCAAGGATCCCGCCACCATCAAGAACAACAGCAAAACCAAAGCATTAGTTATAAAGTTAATCTGCAATACAATCCGCATACCCCCAGAGCAGGAAATTCCACAAAGCTTATCACATACATAACAGAGCAAGAGTCAGGTGATGTCATACAATAGTTTGAGAACATCCAAGACAAACTAATGCACATCATAATTGTAGGTGAGGACCTTTCCTATTTTGCCCACATCCACCCTACCCTTGAAACCTCTGGTAGCAGGTTTACCATAAATCACACATTCCCTAAGTCAGGTAAATATAAGATATGGGTAGATTTCAAACCAAAGGATGGAATCCAAACCATTGTTGCATTCAAACTCAATGTTACTGGAAACCCTGTACATAATTCAAAACCACTGGTAAATGATAAGCAGTATACAAAGAACACAGATGGCAAATATCAAGTTAGTCTAACAATACCAAAAGAAATCCGAGCTAATGAAGATGTGGATGTTACGCCTAGCTATCCGATGCCTTTGAAAACCCGATCACAGATTTAGAGCCTCTGATGGGTGCTGGCGGTCACAGTGTTATTATAAGCATAAATGTTCGCCAATTCTTACCGTTCACCCTAGTATGGAAGTTCAATCTAATTGGAGAAATGGTCCCACCGTGTCTTTAAAGCTAAGTTTACATATCCCGGGCTATACAAAGCATGGGGACAGTTTCAGCACCAATATATGTTGGTATTATTATTGTAATAGAGAACGATAAATGAAGGAATGTAAAGTGTTTTAACAATCAATATACGAGGCTATTTCAAAATTTGTTAGGAGGCTATACACTTCCAAAGATAAAGGCATAAATGCAAATCATTCTATAGTTGGACTGCACTTCATTTACTAGCAGTAAATAAAATCCTCCATTCTTGTTTATAAAATATCGGCAATATGAATAAAACGTCGTTGAGTAAAGATAACCTCATTATTATTTTAGGTATTGTTTAAATTCTAATTTTGCCTTGTTTTGCTAAAATACCACCTTGATTATAAAATTAGCATCATAAAACAAAACTTAAAAACACTCTTTAAACTATTGATATAGTGAAAAGATCCAGATTAACGGTTTTTTTAGCGTTAGCAGCACTTGTGGTTATCATAATTATTGTTATTAGTACTACCATGTCTTATTTTGTCACAAGCACTACACAGCAATATTCAGATTATTCAAATTATTTAACAGAAACTACAGACAAGTCAGTTGAATTAACAAGACAATACCAAGATGAAATTGGTTTGTGGAATCAGGGCAATTATACCAACATCACAATGGCAAAAATAACTGACTCTTTTTTGCCGAGATTTACCAACCAGCTCAACGAATTTAACAGCACAAAGGCACCTGAAGAATATAACACAGTCAAGGAGAATTTTGTCAAGTCATTTGCAAGCGAAATAAAAAGTTACGAATTGTTTAGGGAATACCTGATGACAAATAACTCCACTAAAAACGAGTTATCAACAGATTATTTGTCAGATGCGCTAACCTTTGAAACAATTGCACGTAACTCCTTTGCACAACTAAATAACAGCACCAAATAAAAAAACTATTGCCAATTATTGTTAATTTTAGTAAGTTTATGACAATATAATTTGACCTCCAAAGTGTTAAAGACAATCGCGTTAAATCACCTATGGAGAATCCCAAACAAACTTGAAGTTGATTCCTACCAATATTTATGCAGATAACGTTACAATTAATTAACAAGGTTACTACAATTACATTTATTTTAAGACAATAATAATAACAATAACGGTGTCTGAAAATCTTTGACGCTTCAGATGACTTCCAAATTGGAAGTCAGATCCTGCTATAAGGCAATCCGTGTACAGAAACAAAATAATATTCTAATAAAAAAAATACAATAACAACAACACAAAGACAGAAGGCAATAGGACCATAAACAACAGTGAAAATAATGGCGAAGGAGAACAGAAAAGAGCACAACTGGAAAGAGATGAAGGATGTTATTTTCAAATGAACCCATATCCACAACCCTCATAACATGATCCATTTGATAGTATTGAATGTGATGACAGTTGTAGTAGCAGTAGCAAGCATAACAGCTGGCATCAATAATACTATGTGTATAGGATATCACATATCTACAGCAATCCATTTTCATTAAAAAAAGTATCGTTTTTTATTGGTTTATCGGCAAATAACTATATCATGTATTTTTTTTATATTATTCTGAGCCAATAAAAATGTAAAGTCACACTTAGGTTTGTTGCTGTTTACAACACCAATCAATTAGAAATTTACTTGCGGATTTTGTATCTTTGAATATTATTTCATTAGCCTTATCACGGTTATTTGGCAACAGACCTTTAAAATCTGCGAGTTCAAGCGGGGTATTGTTTAATGTAACAATGTATCGGACTCCAGCCCGTATTGCAGACTCCACTCCTAAAGGTGCATTCTCGACTATAATTGCTTCAGAAGGTTTTAGGTTCAATTTTCGAAGCGCGGTTTGAAAAGGTTCAGGGTCAGGTTTTCCACCCTCTAAATCCTCACCAGTTATCAATACATCAAAACCGTTCAGATTGTTTTCCTTAAGTAGAGACTCCACCTCTTGTTTGGACGCCCCACTGACTACGGCCTTTAGACAGTCATCGCAATTTAAAGACTCAATTAATTCTGTGACGCCCTCAAATGCTTTAGCTTTTTGAATTTCTTTAAAAACCTGGCCTTTTCTTTTACTAATGCTTTCTACAAGACCATCTTCAATTTGTCCTTCACTTTTATTTATTTTTTTGAAAATTTCTTTAACCAATTCTGGGCTTGGCATTCCCTCTAGTAAAAAAACATCTCTTTTATTTATCTCCTTATTAGCTTTTTCTCCGAATGCAATTCGAAAAGCCTCAGCATGATAAGGCATTGCATCAATTAGGACGCCATCCATATCAAACATAATTCCTTTCATTTAATCAATATTGAAGAATATAGATATTATAGATGTGTATGTGTGCATGTGTGTCATAATTACCTATGCTTTGCTTTAGAAATATCAGAGGTTTATCTAATAGATTATAATCAAATATTGGGGAAAAAAATCATTGTTATTCACAATCTTAATCAAAGGAATTTTCATTAAAAAAGAGGTCGCCTATAGAATAGAAGAATAGATATTCCCCTGTGTAAATGGATAGGATTGACAGGTCCACTATCCCCTTTTATTATTTCATATAATAATTCTAATGCAGTTTGAAGAACCAAATAATTTGGATACTGCATATTCCTGATGTCGCAAATCCATTATGTTCTCATGTATGAGATCCATTGATGCGCACGCCTTACAAAACCGAATGTAAATCAGTCATATTTATATATTATAAATTTTTGAATTAGCATGATTTATAACCATACATAAATCACACAGTAACATAGGGTAAATAATCCCTAAAAGGACATCATAAAGAGTCTTTGACTTTTGTGATATTGCTTTTGGTATCTTTTAGTAATAAGTTAATTTGGTTTCTAAATACGGTAAGTCCAATCTTACTGGCATGGGGCTGTCCTTTTGCAAAAGACTTTACAACATTTTTAGTAAATTCAGGCCCTATTTCTGGTGGCAGTGGCGGTTCAAATGGATCAACGTATGCCTCAACTATCACAGGCTTTGTTTTTTCTTCCATAGCTGCCTTCATCACGGATTCTATTTCTCCTGATTCTCTTATTGTATAGCCTTTGCCACCACAGCTTTCAGCAAATTTTGCGAAATCTATATCAGAAAACTCTACACCAAATTCCGGATTACCCAAAAATGCCATTTGTTCCCATCTTATCATTCCCAAGGTATTGTTTTTAAGAATAATTACTTTTATAGGAAGGTTATGCTGGACTGCTGTAGCAAATTCACCCATTAGCATTGTAAAGCCACCATCACCAACAAACGCGACAGATTGTCTCCCGGGGTATGCAATTTTGGCCGCTATTGCGTAAGATAAACCACAAGCCATAGATGCCAATGTGCCAGATAAAGAAAACTTCATTCCCTTTCTCATGTTTATGAATCTAGCAGCAAATATGGTATTGGTTCCACTATCGACTGAAACTATAGCATCATCATCCAAATTACGAGACACAGCAGAAGCAACAGATTGGGGTTTAATCATCTTATTTCTGCTGCCCAAAGGAGGATCGTTCAAATCACTTTGAGCGGATAGAGAATCATTCCAATTTTTCATTAATTTTTGCTTTGATTGCAAAAATAAGGATTGATTGCTATTCTCGTCTTTTTCATTCAATAATGGAAGTAATGCTAAAAGTATCTTATTTGAATCTCCTCCAAGCCCAACCTCAACAGGGTATCGTAATCCAAGCCTTTCGGGTTTTATATCAATTTGAATTCCTCGAGCCTGCCCAGGCTTTGGAAGGTACTCGATGTAGGGAAATGATGTTCCTATCATTAGTAATGTGTCCGATTCATTCATTGCCTCCACACTAGGATAGGTACCCAGCATACCAATGCCTCCAAGGCTATTGGGATGATCATCGGGAATTACCGCTTTGCCTAATAATGCTTTGACTACAGGAGCCTTTATTTTTTCTGAAATCAACATAACCTGTGCACCTGCATTCAGAGATCCCTGACCAACAAGAATTACTACCCGATTTCCAGAATTTATAATGTCAGCGGCTTTTTGAATCAACTGTTTATCGGGAGTTGAACCAAGATTCACATA
>JADDOW010000111.1 GCA_016782225.1 Nitrososphaeraceae archaeon | reverse complement strand
AGATTATCACAACAAGGAGTTATAATCGTTAAGTGAACAGAGCCCAAATCTGTTCACTTAATGAATATATTCTCATCGTGAAAATCTGCAAAAGTTTAAACTAATTTATAAAACAGTAGTAAAATATATTATATATTTTATAATAGAAACATATCATCAATTACTTGCACTTTGTTGATTGTTAAAGTCGGTTATTTTCTGTTGTCAAATAAGGAACGATCTCATTTAAGGATCTTGGTAAGAAAATTTCATCCAAAACAATGGTCCATATGTTTAGGTGAATATGAAAGATTGATCTCGCTAAAGGTTTTGAATTTAATCCAACTATACTTTGATCCCGTGCATACTTAAAAGAATCATTTGAATTGTTAGGTTAATTAGTGATTTAACACAAACACAACAAGAAACGGGAAATTATGTCGGACTAGTCTTTTACAGAATTCCCAAAAATTTCATAACGAAATAGTACAGATAAACAGGGAATCCATTGACCTGTTTAGAGAACATGGTGCCCTAAGGTATGAGGTTTTTCAACTAAATAATGGCAAGACCTGGGAAGATGAAGGCATGGAAGCCTTTGCCAATATAACCAGTCTCATATATGTTAGTCAAGAAGAAGATCTATGGGTAGAGGTGCATTCCTACAGAGCATGCAAAAGAAATGATGGCTAAATATGAAATGGATGGAAGGATGCAGCTACTCTATAAGCAGTTTATGGGCACCGTTGTTCTTGGCTCTAAAGTGGTTATGGGCAACTTCAGACGTCTTAATTTATAGAAGGGAGACATTTGAAGTAAAGCCAATTTTGACGGTGGGCAATTTGTGGTATAGCCCTATTTGACTAGGCAGAGTATTTCGGCAACCCATTTACACCAAAGCCATATTCGAAGTTGACAAATATCCCCCTAAATAAGGTGTCATCTCACGGCAACTGTTCAAAGCATTGCATATCTCAGCTGTGTAAGAACAAATACCTCAGTGGGTAGAAATAACTTTCTTGCATTCACTTTTTTAAAACCACACCAATACAAAGAATTTTAAATTGAACACCAAAATAATACCCTTAAATTACCTGTTATCCAAGAGAACAAAGATACAAAAATGTGCTTTTCAATTCTCAAGGATTGATGTTGAAAGTTTAGTGAAGAAGAAAAAATACCCCAATTGAGGACATTAAGACAAAAATGAGAACTGAAATTCTCATGTCATTAGTAGCCTTCATAATCTGATGATAGTTGAAATTTGAACCTCCATTTATGGTCAAATTTGACATATGTCTAATACAGGATTTGATTTAGGTGGGCACATGGTTCAATACATGCTAAATATGAATATCCAATAATTTTTTCTAAAACAAAAAATTTTTTTATATAGTAACGTTATTTATAAATTGCAGAATTGTTCTATCTTGGTTTTCTAACAATAGCCAAAATCCTCCGGTCATCAATACAGCTTGCTACAGGAAGCCCAGATGGAGTTATGGGGATAAAGAGAATGATGATCGCAACAGATGAAACAATGCTGACTACTCCAACAATCTTTGCATTGCCCAAAACAAAGGCAACAATAATGTTGATAATATAAATAGCTAAAAGAATACTAATAATGTATATTTGATTATTAATGGCGTATCCATTTAATTGATTGCCTGTGAGAAGAGATAATAGTGTTATCCCACTAAACAGAATTCCAAAAGAAGCACCTAAGAATATTATAAATTGATAGGATCTCACATGAAATTATTTATATTGAAGATAATAAGTCTTGTTTTTAAATTTAATTATAATAATATTATTATTTATAATGGATTCCACCACCATACTTGGTAATGACTATATTGTACTATAGTTAAACTAATTTTAACTAACTATTCGGTATTCGTTCTGATTATCAATTATTAAATGCTTGATATAGGTTTCCCCAATTTAGAATATAGCCTAAAATGGCATTCTAAGTCAACGATGCATTAACATCCTATAGATGTAGAAAGCGAGTTTACTAGCGACCTAACCGGTTTTATATGGATCAGATTAAACCCAACCTTTCACATATTTGTATGATAAACGATTCTAACGTAGTATTTCACAGGTTCACAAAATAGTATCCAACTCAATGGATAAGATACTGATAATTTTCTCAGATATGGCAATCTCTAGAATATTGGAAAACGAAATAAAAATTGTTCAACCATTGTTAAACCAATCAAAAAATGGTGTCAACATTCGCATATTGATTAAAGATGATCCAAAAAATGTCGGTGATAATTATTTCAATGAAGGGAATGGCATTTTAAATCCCATTTTGGGTCGTCCGCAATCAATACAAATGCAAAATCTTAAAAGTGGCTTACACAACAGACTGACAACCAGCATAGCCGACAGTGGTTCAGCCTTCACAATAGAAACAAAGCGGCAGCAGCAGATACAGCAACATGAAAACATCATAAATGAAAGGGATTTTGCACCTAAAGCAGCAGCGAATAATATGAAACCGCAATAGGACTGTCCTCTTATTCCAACAGCGAATCAACAGTAATGTCCTATGCCATGATATTTGAGACACTGTGGATAAAATCTGGGCTTTATCCTCCTAACTAAAAATACAACAAGAATTTCATATTTATTTAGTTATTGGTCTAAGAACGGCAAAAGACTCAAAGTATCTCTTGGGGTTGTTTTCATTCAACTTTTTGGCATCCCCATCAATTTTACTATCAGTCTTTGCCTTCTAACACTATACCAGGGCAAGACCATCACATACACCATTATCGGAAAAGCACTGTTTGAGTGTGGAGGGAAAACGGGCATCCAAACGGCATGGCCATCAAAAGCCCTGTCGATTACTTTTCATATGAAAAAAATGGCAAATAAATTTAAGAACATTGGTAAATGGTGAGGGCTTTTGCAGACCAACACGACAAGGAAAAAAGAGGCAGGCATATGTCGCCTGAGGAGGAGGGAGGGGGAGGAACCATTGTTTTAGCCAAACTGATTGGGTAAGTGTTTTCTTTCCTAAGATTAGATGCAGAAATTACGAGGGCTTTGGTTGTATATAAAACTGCCGCAATACACAGAATTCTAGGACAAAATAAAAAAAAGCCCGTGCAAAAATGTTGAAAACATCCAATCGGGATGCATAACTTTTTAAGGTAAGTTCAAAATTATTGCGATGTGAAAGATGATGCCCCATCGGTCCCAACCAAGGCAAAGGTTTCCCTAATGCCCCCGTGAGTTTAACAATTCTACCCGCATAAAGCATAATGATTAATCCCGCCAAAAAAAAGGAGCAAATCCGCTTATTCAAAATTGTCTTATTACCTATGATGGACAATCATCACAAACTACAATCATATCAAAACGTTTATGAACAAAAACACCTTTGGACCCTAAGATATAATCACATTTGACGTGTGGCCAAGTGGGTTTGAGCAATGCAGGTAAACGGGTTCAATAACTTGTTGTATTGTTGGAGTTTGATTTTAACATTTAAAATAAAAAGTAAAATCCGCATGTGTGACAAACTAGCTGAAAGATAACCTACCCACTGTCCCACTCTTTTGTCATGGCTGCATTCCTAATTTTCTGGCAATTGCATTTTTTGTATGTGAATAGATTTATTATTTTTACTTTCCTCTTTTTCGTCATCAATGTCGTATTCGGTATAAACTATTTTTGGCATTCTCGTTAGTATGCGATTGGGTTTATTAGCATTTACCGTAAAATCAATAGAAGAATATGATATGAAATTGAAAATGTTTCACATTAAAATACTATTTACTGAAATTTCTGAAAATGATTTTATAGCAATTGGAAAAGGAATACCTTTAATGGTTTTGTAAAAATGAGCCCATGTGGTTAGTGATTCCAAGGGGTTTAGCAGTGGATATCCATGAACCTAATTTTTAATTTTAATAAATAATGAATAAAAATCGGTGTATCAATGAGCATTTTTATCTTTACCAGATCATTAGATAAAAAACTACTCGTTATAGTTTGTAAAGGAACAGGTGAAGGAATGAGGTGAAAGAAATTCTAAATTTATATGATAAAAGCAGGTTGGATTTGTATGGCTAAAAGTTTGCTTACTTGTGGATTAGCATTTATTGCTGTGTTTCTTTTTTCTCTGATCCCATATTCATATTCACAAAACAATACTTCTTCACTATACAACCAGGTTTCCCCATCTACCATATTTGGTTATTTGAGGGAGGTGGCACCGATTACCGAGAACCAAAATGCAACCCAAATATTTGATCCAGAAGGCGTAGATGTGGATTCGTCAGATAATGTGTATGTCAACGACATTGGACCTAACGAAATCAAGAAATACGATGAGAATGGGAATTTCATAACTAAATGGGGATCAATGCCCGATGCGGGGTTTGATGTACCATTAAGCCATCCACACGGAAATGAGGTGGACAATGAAGGCAACATCTACGTTACGGATCAAAATAACAAACGCGTAGTAAAATTCACAAGCAATGGCACCTTTATCGGTTCCTTGGGCTCTGAAGGCGAAGCGAATGGGCAGTTTTTGCATCCCCATGGCGTAGATGTTGATTCACAAGGTAATGTGTATGTGTCAGACAGGGACATTCCAAACATTCAAAAATTCACAAGCAATGGCACCTTTATCGGTTCCTGGGGCTCTGAAGGCGAAGCGAATGGGCAATTCAACACCCCTTGGGATGTTGCTGTAGACAAAAACGACGACGAGATATACGTACCAGATTATGGAAACAATAGAATCCACGTATTCTCTACTGATGGCAAATTCATAAGGGATTTTGGAGGTGAAGGCGAAGGTGAGGGGCAATTTAATCTTCCTGCAGTGATAGCGTTTGATGGCTATGGTAATGTTTATGCCACAGATTCTGATAACCAACGCGTACAAATTTTCTCAAAGAACGGAACTCTCATTACAATGTTTGGAGATGAAGGCGAAGGTGAGGGGCAATTCTTGAAGCCTGAGAGCATCGCTGTAGATTCCAAAGGTAGGATATATGTCGCAGATACTGTAAACAATAATGTACAGCTGTTTGTTCCTAGATAGTCCAAGGGCAATATTTGGTTTGGGTACAAGGGGGCTAATGCCGATATTGGTTCTCTATAAGGGATTCTAGCACATTCAATGGCACTGCTAAATTTAAGGATTTAGATAAACCATGCCTATTGAATTGGATGGCAGCAAGCATTAATTTTTTTACTCCATACATGAATGCTTTTTTAAATGATTTAATGTTATTGTCCAAAGTCCATCTTCGCCTAATAATACGTTTGCAGGCCATTTATGCCCATAATTCACTTAACTATTGGATTTAATATTTATCAAAAATATTGTCATGTGTACAGTTAAACCGACAATCAGTCTTACTATTGTAAACCAAATTACCATAGTTATCAAATAGTTTAAAAAGTTGCCCATTATTTGGATTATGATTTCTAACACTAAGCGTGATTTTTTCATATAAACATTTTTCCTAGAAGGAAGCAAAGACATACTTGACAAATTAAACAAATTAAACACAATTTCACTTAAAAATAAATTCTATGGCAGCAAGCACAGTTGCAAGACCAATAAGAATGGATATGTTAACTTTAACTACTCTTCCTGCCTCTTTCTTTTCCGGGTATATCCTAGGTGCAATACGCTTTACCAAAAAGATAATCATAAATCCAATAACAAGGCCAATTATGTTTGATGTCAAAATTAAAAATGCACTAAAGGCAACATCAAATGACCCTGTTCCAATTCCTATCTCAGTGACAGCTGCCGGGGGTATCAATGCAGCAGCTATTGCTACCCCAACTATTATCTCCGGAATGGCAGTAATCATTGCCAGTCCACCTGCTACACCAAGTAAGACTGCAACAACAATACCTACCGGATGTTCCTCTGTTCTTGATTGTATCTCTGGAGTAATTTCGATAGGTGTGGCCACATATAATGCCAATGTGATTGCAGCAGCCAATAATGATGAGACTAGATTTGCAGAAAAAAATAGTGGTCCTTTAATCTCTTTCATTCTCCCCAAGGCAGAATTTAATGCAATTGAAGAAAAAGGCCCCATAAGAGGTGATATCAGCATAGCCCCTATTATCACGGCCACAATGTTGGATATCGAACCAACAAGGGCAACAACAGTGGCAATCAGAACCATTATGTGAATGTCATTTCTCATGGAAGCGTAGGTATCCGTCTTCGAGATTAATTCCTCAACAATAGGTAGGTTTGCCTTTACTTTGAATTTGCTTTTGATAGATTGTATGGCTATTGAATTTCTTTATTGCGAAAACAAGTAACCATCATGATCTCCTCCAATATCTTCACCACTATTGCTGACACTACCGTTCTTCTCTTCGCTTTTCTTGATGGCATCTTCGCTGATTTCTTATTCTTCCGCAAGAAATTCCTCATATCTTCTCAAATAATCGGAGACAATGGATTCCGTCTTATAATGAGCGATATTGTTGAGTTCATCCTTTGTGTTTAACTTTGGTTCTAGCGCCTCTATAACAGAGCCAGAAAGACCGTTTGGTAATGTGACGATGTAAAATATGGTTGAAGAGTTGGAGGAATGGGTGTTTGTCATAACATAAGGAACCTGAAATGCATCTAAAACTTCGTCAATTTCCTTTTGCTGGTGAGGATGGACTGTGTTCTCTATTCGTTCTGCCACATTAGGTAATGCAGAATATGTGTCTTAATACTATGCTACAAAGTTAACTACTAATTGCTTATGCAAGAAACATAAAACTGATAGAAAATCAAAAACAAGGTATTGGAAACCTATTAAAAAACATATAGACATATGCCATAGCAAAGATAAAAGAGTCAAATTAAGAGTCACCTCAAAAGAGTTTAAAACCATGTAAAACAGAAATGCAAATTGCAACATTTCTCTAATTGGTTACGACTTTAGGTTGATTTTCACAACATGAAAAGGTATTTCTCAAGTGAACAGAGCAATTAAAACAAGTTTAAGAAATAAACACAATATTTCGCAATTAGTACCTCTAGGTTTAAAAAAATGGTTACTGATAGATAATTTTGTTGGTGTTCTTTATTATCTAATTTTTATCTAATCGTTTTTGTGTGATGCTTTTCCTCCTTCGCTGGCAACCCTTTCTCTTGTTTCCTCGTCGGCGGCTTGCAATCCTCTTGCCTCATGTGGCGCTTCTCCCCCTTTCTTTGCCACTCTTTTTCTTGTTTCCTCGTCGGCGGCTTGCAATCCTCTCTCCTCATGTGGAGCCTTTCCGCCTTCGCTGGCAACCCTTTCTCTTGTTTCCTCGTCAGCTGATGCTAGTCCTCTGTTATCGTCATTACTGTTGCTATCATTGTTTTGAACCATTATACTTAAGAAGCATTGATACAGTATTTAAGAAATTTGATTTAAAAAAAGAGAATGTTCCTCTATATCCAATGTTCTTACTAGTATGCTATTGGCTTATCTTTTTTTCTTGCGCTTCTTTTTCCAAAGCCTGCCTTAGCATACTCAAGTGTTTTTGTTTATCTATTTTCATCTCATTCCAAAGCTCTACCAAGTATCCTCTTCCGTCTTTTTCGGCATCCTGTATGTATTTATCAATAGTCGAATACAAAAAGTTAGATTCCTTACCCAATGCCATAAGAATGTTGTAGGTCGAATTCTCCAATCTAGTATTCTCATCTTTCTTTGTTTGATTTGATTCCGGTGATGACATCAATATCCACTGTTTAACATATCTTTTAACTGCTTTGTTATCTCAATTAATAAGTTCAATATTTATTGAAAACATGTCAGTATGTCTCTCTAGCACTTGTGCTTTCGCGAATTGTGCTATGCCATTGGCGTTTTCCCATGGCACTGCAATTTCATCAATTGTCTGTAGTTGCCACTAGCACTTGTGATGGTGAAAAGAATTACCAATTCCCATCTGACGGAAAACATGTCATAGGCCAGCAAAATCATTACACTGCAATTAAAATAGAATGTTTAAAGAAGACATACAATGAGTTTTGCGATAACCCAATGACTAAAGCATTTATTTAAACTATGATGTTAATCCAATATACATGGCAAGAATATCAGATACAGAAAGTGATGAAGAATTACGTGGCAGGGTTCAAGCGTTAGTTTTTGCTCATTTATGCCAGAGATTTAATGAAGATGTTGCCGTTGTGGCACTTGAAGACCTTGGAGACAGGTTTAGTGCAATATTTCCCGATAATCTTGGTGAAAACATGGTAGAATTATTCCGTAACTCCAACCTTGTAGACATTACGGAAAACAATGAATTTAGGCTAACAGCAGATGGAATTGCAGAATGCAGAACAAGACATAAAGCTTCTGCGTATTAACGCATGTGTGAAGTTACTCACAATTATTCTACACCATGTTACTATCTTAAATCATGTAATAGTTTAGCTTATTGCATTATTTAGATACTGAATGTTTTGGCGTGTTGCTGCATTGATGATAACTAATGTTTTGATTTTATCCGACTCATTGGTTATATCTATAAATGATTAATAACATTACATGATTTCAATAAGATAGTCCCATTCACCAAGGCGAATACCAGATAAAGCCAATGTATATACATTGGCTTTAATTCGTCTATCAGGATATTCTAAAATCTTTCTTATTTCTTCAATGGTTGGAATTCTATCGTCTGCATAGTTCTTTCCTCTAGGAAGGCCTCTTCTTATCTTATTCCATGTTATTGGAATGTCGGCCATTTCACAAAACAGCTTTATGCTTTTTAAATAATTCTGGATGGTGGAACCGGTAATCTCTCTACGGTTAACCCGCCCCAAATGAAACTGCATGAATTTTAATATGGAGTTGAATGCCCATTGGTTTCCCTCTCTGTTTACCTTTTCAATAAAGGTATTGCTTTTTTCTTCTGTTGTTTGGCCCTCTAAGCCTATATAATTAAAGAATTTTTCCAATCTTGTCTTATACTTTTCTCTTGTCACCGGCGATTTTAGCGCAAACAAAAACAGTGACCAGATATTAAGTTCCAAATTGTTGTGTTGTTCTACCGCTTTATTCTACACACCTTATTTTGGTAGAACCCAGATAAAAGAACCGTTATAGGGATGGGCCCATGGGGTTTAGTATAGATATATTACGAGTCAAAATTTTTGATAATGGAAAAGATTTAAATTTTAATAGACTTTGTGTGTGGAGGTCATCTCTGTAGACAATAACTCCTTGTTAGCCACGCCATCTAGCATTTTGTTCAAAAATTTTGACAGATAGCTTCTCCATGGGTAGCTTTGGTTGCCATTTATCTGCTTCAATCTCCTTTCTTATTCCTCGGCATCTTGGTTCGAATAATGACTTTGACAATCCTGGCTTAGAAATCCTCAACGATTTGTAGAGATCTTTCTGATTCTTATTACCAAATTCCCTTTCAATTGCTGTCATTAATGCTGAATCTTTGAGTTGCTTTTCAATCCGGGTTTTGGCAATTCTAATAAACGTTGAATTGGTTTCCTCGTTTGTCTTTTTTATGTATTCGTTAATCTTGTTAACAACTGCATCTGTACCAAAGTTATCATATTCTAAATCCATTCTCCAAATTTTTATCTGTCTTTTTATAATCCCTAAACTTTTGCATTCATTTATGATTCTATTAACATCTTTTATCTTTGTCCAAAATAAGCAATAAACTCATCTTTAGAGGATTCATAAAAATGGGCAATGCGCTCTTTGTCCATTTGAAATTTCCTTGACCACCTAGCCTTAAGAAAATTAAATCTTTATTATTTATCCCTAGTGCTTTTAGAAGCATCTTGATGATTACCTCTTCAGTATCACCCTCAATGACTACAACAGTTTTAAAATCTGGATCTCTAAAATAGTGATCCTTTATCTTATCCCAAGTTTTTTTCTGATAATAGCTAAATTGTTTTCCATATAGTTTTTCTTTCCATAAACCTTTTGATCCATCAGAAATGTCATCAGGCTCAAGCATTTCCTCATTGGTCAAATCAAACAAAAAAACCTTTAGTATTCTGGCTATTTTATAATATTCTTGAGCTAGAGCAGCAGTATTTCTTAGCTTTCCAAGTCTACCTCTATTAATCAGTTGCAATAGAGGATACCAAAGAGCCAGCGGATCGATATGTTGACCCTTCCTGCAGAGGCATTAGTACATTTTTTGACTTCCGGAATAGAAAATCCACTTATTTGCAATAATTCAAATGGATCATAACAATTCTTTTTCCATTTAAGGAATTTCTTTAATTGCTTATCTAATTTTTCATTAACATGGGGATTTCCGATAAAAGTTCCAACGTTCCAATTATAGACATTCTCAATGAGCATTAATAATGCAATTTTAGGCACCAATGTTTCAATATTACTGAATTTATTCTTTAGTATCTCATCTAGTTCTTCTTTATATCTTTGAATTGTAGCTGATAGATCTATCATATTATTCTCTTCTAGTATTTGGAAATTGAAGGAATAGGAGGAGAATTTTTTGGCCTGTGATAGCAAGATAAATTGATAAGGTGGTAGTAAAGCGTGATCGATTCTTCACTTCCATCCATTAGATCCTTCCATGGAATGAATTCCTTTAATGGATAAAACTGCACTATTTTTTGGTGATAGAGAGCTACCAAATTGTAGGAATCCAAAATATAAAATTGATACTTAGGATACACACTACTCTTTTATTCTCGCTGTAAACAAACAAGCGGTCTTACTAGATTTTTCTTATCAAAATATTCGAGTTCCTTTCTCGTGATCCAGATATTGATACCGTGATTAAACCTTATGAATCCATTCACATATAGAAGCTTAAATTGGAGAAAAGGAGATGTTATAAGGATATCCGTACATAATTTGAGATCCAAATAATTTACTTTATGATTCTTCATGCGTTGTTGATTAATACTGCGAACCTCATACAATAAGATTTATCAAATAATGTCTGTCGAAGATAATGAAGATGGAAAAGGGGATTTAAACCCGCTACTTACATTCTCAGGTTTATATGAAAATACAATATTATAATTTAAATTATTGTGTTAGTTTTGTTATTAAAGCAATTGTCTATGAATACGGGATTTGAACCCGCGATCCCTCCTTATAGTACCTTAACAACCAGGCGGGGCCAACTTCGCCAAAGACGTATTTAATGCAAATTCTCATCCTTGGGATTGGTTTGGTCTATTCAATGACCATTCGGATATTGAATCCTTGACTTGATAGATGGACTTTATGCTACATATAACTTAAGTCTATTTCTATATTGTATGGAGAATAGTAATGCCCATGAGCAATTCAATCTTTTCAGCAAAGACCAATGGAAACAGCAATCACATGGTGCTCCACATTTACCGCGTACCTAAAAAAAACATCGGAACATCATGAGCATATAAGTTGGAAGAGCCATGGAAACGGTAATCATATGACGATAGGTCATGAATATGATAAGAGGG
>JADDOW010000086.1 GCA_016782225.1 Nitrososphaeraceae archaeon | reverse complement strand
TTATAATGTCCGCGGCTTTTTGAATCAACTGTTTATCGGGGGTTGAACCAAGATTCACATATGTATCAGAGGTGTGGCCAGCGACCTTATGCTTTGAATAATTGCCCTCTAATTTTTTTTCCTGTACGTCGATTGGCACAGTCAGGTGGCCTACGCCTCTTTGCGCTAAGGCGGTTCTGCAGGCCATATCAACAGCCATTTCCGCCTGCTCAGGAGCTATAATCATGTTATTATAAACCGATACATCTGAAAATAGCTCCAACTGATTCACATCTTGTTGGTATCCTGAGCCCATCAAATCAGAATATGTTCTGCCAGTTATGGCAATTACGGGGGTATTGTCCAATTTTGCATCATATAACCCATTTAGGAGATGTATCGCACCCGGTCCAGAGGTAGCTACACATGCCCCTAATTTACCGGTATATTTTGCATAAGCGCAGGCCATAAATGCTGCCGATTCTTCATGCCTGACAAGAAAAAACTTGATTCTATCTTGTCTTTGTCGTAATGCCTCCATAAAACCATTAATGCCATCACCTGGCATACCAAAGATAACTTCCACCCCCCAATCTATCAGCGTCTCTGCCATTATATCAGAAGTTTTCATGCTTTGATATTCATTCATATATGGGCAAGGTACCTTTATAGAAAATATAAATTGCAGGATGCGAATAAAACCAATACCAAATACAGAGCACGATAACTCAATAACTCGCAATCAACGACACAAATTCACCATTACTTGATTTTTACTTTCTGCTTTTCCGCATTTGCTTTATTGAAAGAAACCAAAAATACGCCTATGTCAATTTATAAAGAAATTCAGTTACTAATTCAATCTTTTCGGCATTTTAAAGAACTGACACAGAGTGTGTTACAAATACAGTGTCAAAGTCCATAAAATAGCATACTGAAGTACCATAATCGAAATTAACCAAGCCAAGGCAATCAAAAATCGGATATTTTGGTGTAAAGGTAAAGGTAAAGGTTTTTAAGAACAATACGACATATGGAAATTCCGCAAAAACATTCACGCATCTAATTAATGTAAAGTAACAATAAAAAAATAAAACTAGTAGACAGGCCAATCATATCGCATTGTGTGTATTTTATATTGAATTAAGCATTTTCAATATTCCATCCATATCATGTCTTATTGTAACTTCAGTTACTCCGGCCGCCTCTGCGATTTCACGCTGAGTAACATCTTCATTATAATTCTTACACGAAACATAAAGGACCGCACCAGCCAAACCCATCGGGTTTTTTCCTGCTGACAGCCCCTTTTTAATAATCTCAACCATTAATTTAATCGCATATCTTTTTGCTTTTTCCGAAATTTTGCATTTATTGGCTATTTTAACCAATTTCTTTATCGGATCATCTAGGGGAATCTTAAGGTCGAGTTCAAACATCACCTTTCTGTATACCCTTGCTATCTCTCGTTCTTTTAAATTAGAGATATTAGCTATTTCTTTTAATGTTCTTGGTATTCCCATTTCCCTGCAGGCAATATAAGACGCAACCGCTATTGCGCCTTTTATTGTCCTGCCTTTTACCAACCCTTTCTCCTGTATTTTCCTATAAAGATAGGCAATCTTTTCAATTACTGAATCAGGTAAACCTAACGCACCCTTTAACATATAAAGATGTATAAAGGCAGCTTGAAGATTTCTTTTTGTGGAATCGCTAGTTTGACTTCTAATGTCCCATGTTCTCCACCTATCCACTCTATTTCTCATGGATGTATCAATCTGCTGTCCTGATGCATCCCTATTGATTTTCCCTATCACTGTAGAAAGCCCACGGTCATATTTTGCTAAGGATGTCGGTGCGCCTGTTCTAGTTTTCAAGTTTATATCGTCTGAATTGAACGCATTCCATTCAGCCCTTGTCTCTTGTGCTTTATCCGTTACCACACTTCCACAATTAATACAAACTATTTCTCCGGACTCTTGATCAGTGATTATATTGGTATTTTTACTACATAATGTACATAATATTGATGAATAAGAATCAATTAATTCTTGTTTCAATTTGAATTTTCCCTCCGCATATCATGTCTTTAATTTATATCATAAACTTTATAATATGCTTGCTATTGCAAATATTATAAAACAGAGCGATGATTCATATTAATATTATATTATTATAGATAATAAGCTTAAATAAATGTCAAGTAAATGGTACATTAAGTATTTCTAATACAAAATTTGATGTTTTTAGGTTCATAGTCAAAGGCCCCGTTACAACAACCATGAAGGCTTTGGATTAAACTATGAATTTCAATTTGAAGGCAATGCAAACAAATTGAGAATACTTTTTACTCAACAAAAAGCATATGCCATTTTTATTATATTGTTTAATAAGTAAATAAATATCCACTTTAACAATAAAAAAACATCATTTGTGATTGAGCGTATTATTATGATGAATCATCAAAATTACGAAGTAATACAACAGATACAACCTTTTTCCACATACCATTCGCATCGACATTTCTGTTTACTTTTTACAATATCAGTCTTTTTCATGAAAGTTCAATTAGTAGAATAAACGTAGTGAACCTTTTTGCAGTTTTCCAATCATAATAAATTTTAATATTATTTGTGATAATATATAACAGTATGAAAATTATTTTGATGATACCAATGATACTTTCAGTTGTAACTGCAGGCTTGTTTATTGGCACAATCAGCAATAACGATAAAGTGTTTGCAGTATGCAGCGAGAGTGGTAATGAGAATTTCAAAAACATTCACTGCAATGAGAACTACAACTACAATTCAAATACCGGTACAACAACACCCACTATAACAGAAGAAGAGGAAGAAGAAAGTTCAGGTTGTATGGGTTTATTATGTTTGGATGACGGTCTTCTAGGTTCTAGCTTAGATACAGTCAGCAACCCATTAGGAGATTTAAGCATCGATTAACGGATAAAGGGCACGATCACAGAAACTCATTAACAATGTTTTTTTTATGAAATAATTATCATTAGTAACAGAAACAGCAGGTGGAAACTAAGTAGCAGAAGATGAAAGATGCATGAAGGTTATTCTCCAAAATATGAACCCATAATATATGATAAAGATGTATTGCAGATAGTAAAAAAAACAATACTTTACATTATATATCCCAACCTACAAAAACAGACAAATTTTATTTTGGTCCCACATGACTTCCAAATAGCATTGCCATCACAAATAATTTATTTTAAAGATTATAGCGTAGGCTAAAATAAATGAGTGGCTTTCTCACTTCCAAGTTAGAAATCTCTTGATAAAACATTTTGTCTTGTCATAGAGATATATCAATTAGTTTACATGATACCCCATCTCCATAATTAATTGGAAATGTTGAAAAAAATTTGTCTATGCTATCCATGGGAATAAAATAACACATCATCTAATGCGCTCAATACTTTAAAATCAATATAGAGTTTTTTTTATTGCATTACATTGAAACTTGTGCACAGCACATACCAATACAATACACATACCATAAACAAAATCAATAAATCAATACAACGATCAATAAAATTGATAATAATAATAAAGAAAGGTGATTCATTGTAAACTAATTATCATTTGTTTAAGAATTTTCAACAGTGTCAAAATTGGAAAATAGTATCGGTGTTTATATACCATATTCCTTAACTTTACTCATGAACACAACAAACAAGACAATTGCAGTTTTAACTGTCGCTTTGTCAATGATAACTGCAGCAGTTGCAACAAACTTTTCTTCCACTGCCTTTGCTCAAAGTGGGTTTAATGCAAAACTTTCAGGTCAAGAAGAAGTCCCCCCTGTCCAAACACAAGCAACAGGAAATGCAGTATTTCATCCAATGGGTGATAGTGTGCACTTTATTATTAACACCACCAATTTACAGGGCGCTACAGCAGGCCATATTCATAGTGGAAATCTAGGAGAGAATGGGCCAATAGTTGCCACATTATTCAAATCAGATTCACCACAGAACGAAGTAAATACTGACGGCATAATTACAGCAGACAAGTTAGAGGGTCCAATGCAAGGTAAACAAATCTCCAAATTGGTTACTGTAATGGGCAATGGAAGCGCATATATTAATGTTCACACAGCACAAAATCCAAATGGTGAAATCAGAGGACAAATATCAGGTGGACAATAACCAAATACTCTAAAGACAATAGATTATTTTTTATCCACCATTTTTTTCTTTTGCTTTTGTTATCTATCATCATACAGACTACAATAATTATTATTCATTTCCAAGTATAGGTCACCATTGACCGTATTATGATCTATTGACAAATTTAACAGGTATCATTTTTTCTTGATGCTCAAGTGATTATTCTAGTTATGAAGTAAAATAAAAATATCATTACAGCTCAAATGTGCTTTTCATCCACCAAATTTCTCCACAACCACAACACAATTACATTTGAAAACAGATTTCCACATACAATATCAATAAACATAATTGCATATCAGGCTATTGAAAATATCAATTGAATTTAAATCGGTTTTTGAGCCACCTGTTTATTGCATTATGTATGATTTCCAGCCTCTTCTCCTTCCATAGGAAAAGAAAGGATATTCCGATCCCCAATAGTAACCCTCCAATTACATCAAGAGGGTAATGACCACCAACATACACTCTGGAAATGCACACAAGCGCAGACTCTAGTGTTAATGCCAGAGATATTGACAATTTCTTTCTAGAGTCCCTAAATAACGATAACACCGTTGCTGCCCCCGCAGATACGATAAGGGCATGGCCAGATGGAAACGAGAACTTAGAGTCTTCCGGAATTAAAAAACCTGTTTCAGGAATCAATGGTCTTGGCCTTTCTACTATTTCTTTTGCAGCGATACCTATTGGTATCAGAGTTAGTAACACAATGGATAAAACAAATGCAGTCTTTTTGCCGCTACGGCCACCAAAAACAAATAATAGCATAGTTATTAACACCCAGAACAAATCCCTTCCGTATAGGGTAAGGTATACCATGAATTGATTAATGGCAGTATAGTGAGAGTCATTCACATAAAGATAAATTGTGTTATCCGCATCAACTACTGAATTGCAACAGATATTCAAGTTCGGCGAAACAATTAATGCGATAACAATGAAAAAAGATAAAAGAATAATTGAAGTTACAAGATATCTGTTTGGCAAAAAAAGTTTCTCTTTTAATATAAATTGTAATTGCAAATGTCCATATTAAAAATTTACGGATGGCATTTACTATAAGCTAAGATAACACCAATAAAGACTAAACAGTGTAAAAACTATCACATTGCATTAGTTTAAACATCATCTAGTCATTCCAGTGTCCAATTCAAATCCAGCGTTCATAAAATATTACTGGGTACCCTAACTCATCAATTACTTGTATACACTTACCAAATATTGTTACCTTATTTGGGTATATAAAATAATGATTCTGTTTATTAACCGTAATGTCCATTACGCATCTTATTGGAATTTTAGATGTAATTCTGAAATTTTGCAACAGTATAAGACATAATCGGCAATTACCAATGTCCGGGTATAAGAATAGGATTGAATAAAATACATGAAACAGATAAAAATATAGCACTGTAACTAAAGAGGGAACAATAACCATTAATGAGTGGTATTTTTAAAAATTCATAGTTTTTGGCATATCCAATTATTTAAATTAAAATGATATAACTAACTATTTTTTGTTAAATTTGGATGCCAAATATTTACTAGACTGCCAACCGCACCTTCTTCATAAACAATATCTTTCCAACTTTTTATTCGCAAATCAATTTGGGCAAGAGAGCATGTTTTCATTATTTCCGTCTTGCTTGTTAGTTTATTAATAAGGTCTTCTAATGAAGGATTATGCCCTATAAATAGCACTTTTATGTAACCATCTGGCAATTTACTAAGAATTTTTACGCATTGTTCTGCTGATGCTTGATGATACAATGATGAATCCAAACCCACTCTTCCGCCATATCCAGAAGATTCCACTATCAGTTTAGAGGTATCAACGGCTCTTTTAGCAGTTGAGGTTATGATATAGTCCGGAGTATGACCCAATTCTTTAAGTAATTTTCCCATTCTTATCCCCTGTTTTTGTCCACGTTTATTGAGCGGTCTATCATGATCAGGTAAATAACTATTGTTTTTCCAACTGGATTTGGCGTGCCTTATGATAAGAAGGATTTTTTTTTCACCATCTAAAGCCAATTTAAAACCATCACATAATCATAAACAACTACAGTGATATATTATGATTTGATTAACCATTTAGAGTCAAGATAACCCCATATTTCCTTTTACCAACATATGTACAGAGATATTCATCAAGCAAAAACTGATCTAGTTTAAATTATAATAAGAATGACAAATAATTTTGGTATACCTTAATAAATTACGTCCTTGTGTAAACCCCTCTGCCAATAATTAGAATCATTAGAGAACAACAAGGATGTACTTCAAAATGAAATTGGAAGTATGTAACCATCTAATCGCAAATGAAAATTTTACCTAAAGTTTTTGAAGATTTTGTTTTGCGATTGATAACATATGATTGATGCTGCCGCTATATAGATTCGAAATCGTAAAGAAATCACATTTACCTTTAAGGTAATAGATGGTCCAAGAGAAGGACTAAATCCACACAAGACTACCGATATCCCAATATCAAATAAATACTCACCCCATGGCCCATTCACAGATTACTATAAGTAAAATATTAAAAAAAATCTAAAACAAATTTGATTCTTTTTTGCCAATAAAAAGCACATTCAATAAATCTTTATTTATCGATTTAATTATTTGAGCATATTGACTCGAAAAGCTAATAAGCCCAAAGGAATAGCATTTATTTCGATTCTCATCCTAGTCTCAGGGTTACTATCCATATTTAGTGGAGATGTAATTTTTTTGATACTAGGAATAATCTCTATAATCGTGTTTTATGGATTATTAAAGGGTAGAGAATGGGCATGGTCAGTCACTATCGTGGTATCTGTATTTAACATAGTAGCTTCAGTAACTTTTTTGGCTAGTTCTTTTTTTAATTTTCCAATCACCAACATCAACAATCCATTAGTTTCAGGGACAATGATATTGCTGTATAAAGTTGGTATTAATGCAATAATATTATACTATCTATACAGGCCGGATGTTAAAGATTTCTTCGGTAAATCAAGATGACATCGTAACATAACCAAGGTTTTCTGTTTCCTTCACCTTTACTTCGTTATCGCATTCTCTTGAGGCGCAGATTCCAAATTTGATGCTATTTATGATGATGATGATGATGATGATGTTTTGCCAAAGGTTTCCGATCCCAACATACACACAAACACCCTTTTATAACGCAGTGTGAGATTAAGAATCCATCGTCACCAGGGGATATAAAAGATATTCACATTGCCCGTGATCAAAGTAATTGATAGGACAGCATAAAAAGAGATGCCATTAAACGGAACAATTAGCATAGGCAATAATAATAATAATGGAAATTATTCTGTTATATAGTTAATAACAACATAATAATACAATATAATTTAAAAAACAATATTATTATCTTTTGTTATAATACAACATAAAAGCAATTTAGAGGGGAATGATGCACGATATCAACAACTTCATCCAATATTGATGTCAATAAAGTTGAAGAGTACAATAGCAGGCATCAAATACCATACACTCTTCAAACTATGAAGAATCCATCAACTTCACCTTGTCTCATTTTCAAAGCCCATTAGGAGATTTTCCAAGAAAAATGATGACTTTTAAATCAAATGGGCAATTTGCGGTTACTGCAAAAGATGAAATATTAAGAAGGTGCGAGCAATCTGATTACAAAGACTGCCGCATCAATGCTTATGCCGAAATAATTGAAAAGGACGGCATACTGGTTCAGCCTCCAAACTTTATCTTTATTGACATAGACCTTGCAAACTTTGATTATAACATCAACAGGCTAGATAAAGTTAAGAGCAGTACTCTAAGGAAAATGGCCATAATGTCTTGTTTTCCAACAGTCCTTTGGACTGGGAATGGCTATCACTTCTATCTTCCTTTACAAACCCCAGTTTTAGATAACCAGCAGTATATTTTCTCAAAAGAGAGATTTCCCAACCTATTTGCCAATAAAGGCAAATATTCACACTATTGTATTTCAGAGGTTTTTATGCAATTTGCCAAGGATTATTTCGCAAATGGAAAATCTGATCCACAACACAGACCAAAATACAAAACATGTTTGATTAGGATTCCAGAAACATATAACTCAAAATGTCTTTTTAAAGGTAAAAGTAAAGGGGAATCAAAGGTCAAAATACTTCAAAAGTGGAATGGAAAAAGAATTGATGCAGAACCGCTGATTTACGACTTTAGAGCATGGTTAACCCAACAGGAACTCGATCTCAAACTCGTGAACTAGGAAACAAAAACCCCATGTGAAACAAACTCAATTAAAAGCATCAAGTCAAAGTATCAAGAGCCCTTCACAAGGCTCAAGGAAAAATTGGATTGAGCAGTTATTGAAAACACCAATAGAAGACCACAGAAAATATTGTCTTTGGAGAATTCTGGGGCCATACCTTCTCAACACCAGGCAACTAGCAGACCAAACATCTGCACATATTCTAGAAAGGTGGCTACTAGAGTGCAATAAAAAAAGAAGCGTTGATTTTGATATCAAAACTAGGGTCCAGGGTATTGTAAAACGCAACAGAGGATTTCACCCTATCTGGCGGTCTAAACTTGAAACCGAAAATAACGGTCTCTTTTTGCTTCTCAAATCCAATCAAGATCCCATTTAGAAAACATACATCTTTGAGGCAATTTCTTCTAACGCTTCCATCGTACTAAAAAATAAACGAATCAAAAACAATATCGGAGGCTAAAATCAAAGAAGTGTTGTAGTATCTTTTTCACACCATTATCTTTAATTTTAACATGTACATCTGTTTTGTAAATCAGCATCAAATAGTTACCAAATTGTATATCAAGTATTTGAAATACTTGGTCAGGGTATTTGAGGCATCCTCTAGAAACACTTTTGGTGCAACAGCAATATACTCAATACCACATTATTTGCATTGCTCTTATTCAGATTTGAAAAACACTAACCGAAAAAATATTGCGTATACTACCTTTTTCAAAAAACATTTAACTTATTATGCAAAATAACAGATGTTGAATCCTTCTGGAACACTTAATGTGGCAGTTATAGTTAAACTGGAGCCTGATTTTTCTGAAGGTAATGTAAGTTATAATTCTGATGGAACATTAAACAGAGCAGAAACAAAAAACGTTTTAGGACCCCATAGTGCGGTTGCATCATCAGCTGCACTTTATGCCAAAGTAAAATACGGAGCTAATGTTTCTGTTGCTACAATGGGTCCCCCCATCGCAGAGGCGGCTTTACAACAATCTCAACTAATTTGTAATGCTGATGAATTGCATCTTTATAGTGATCGCATCTTTGCAGGAGCGGATACCCTTGCGACGTCAGAGGTTTTGAGGGCAGGGATAAAGAAAATGGCAAATGAACAAGGCATCGATGTTGTTTTCTCAGGACACAGGGCATCAGATGGCGAAACGGGACAAACAGGGCCACAGACAGCATGGAAACTTGGTTATCCCTTTATCGGTAATGTAATTGATTATGATATAGACAAGGAAAGAAGCTACGCAAGATTACAGCGCCTAATCAAAAACTACGGTCATAACGACATAATAGAGGAATTAGAGGCACCCTTGCCGGTTTTTATTACACTTGATCCATCTTACAGCCCTTTTTTTAATACGGTTTCTCAAAGGCTTAACCTGGCACGGAATCAAAATGAGGCCGAAAAGAGATCAAGCAGATATAAAGAACATCTAAAGACCTTTAGCGCTCAATCGCTGGAACTAAATCTAAAATCTGTGGGTTTGCCTGGTTCCCCCACCATAGTGTACAAAGTTGAAAAAATACCAAGGGCAAAGGCAAATAGAAAAGCAGATATCATTGATGGATGCAGCCAAGAGAATCTAAGCCAAGTGGCAAGGCGGATTTATGGCATTTTAGGAGAGACGATTATCAAATGACGAAATCATCTGTTTCAGAAACAAAAACGGATGCAAATAACATTCAAGGGATTTTGGTTAATGATACAGAAAACGAGAATCTGAAAAGAACTGCTGAGGAGCAAGAGAGGGATGAAAAAAATCACAACATGCATCTATATGTTGTAATAGAGCAAGAAGAGGGTAAAATACTACCAGTTAGTTTTGAAATGCTAGGTGAGGGACGAAGGCTAATGGACAATTTCAATAGCAAATACAATCCAAAAGAAAATGTAGTTGCAATTATACTGGGCCATAACATTAAACATCTGTGTCAAGAGTTAATTTATCACGGTGCAGATGCTGTAATATGTGCGGATCACCCTGAGCTTCGCTATCCCAGAAACCTTCTTTATACCAAAATAATAAGTCAAATTGCAACAGATAAATCATCTGCTGCCCAAATTTCATCGTCAAACAATACTTTTAACAAGCCACGATATATGTTTTTCTCTGCAGACGATACTGGGAGGCATTTGTCATCTACAGTCCTTGCGGAATTGGAATCTGGCCTGGCATCGGATATAAATAAACTGGTAATAAATGATTTAGAAATAGACACGAACATAAGACTAAGGGAAAGCCAATCAGTTACAAAAAGACCTTGGAAATGTATAGACCAGACTTCTCAGGCTTTCTTTGGACTACTATACTTTGTTTGGATAATCTCAATCCCGAAAACAAAAAAGAATTTTATCCTCAGGCATGCAGCATAATCCCAGGAGTTTTTCCCCAAATAGAAAGAGACACAAATAGAAACGGAAAGATAATAGACTTTACCCCCACCATACTCCCAGAAGATCTTAAAGTAAAGATAACTGGAAGGAGGACAATCAAAAATAAAGTCGATTTCAACAATAAAAAAACAATAGTAAGTTTTGGAAGAGGCATAAAAGAAACGCCAGAGAAAAATATAAAATTGATAGAAAAGTTTGCAAAAGAGATTGAGGCAGAAATTGGAATATCGCTCCCCATTTCAAAGAAACCTTACATCATAAATGAAAATTTGTCATCAACATATATGATTCCAGATCGGGTCATTGGAACAAGCGGAAGAAAGGTTAACCCTCTTGTGTATTTTGCAGTAGGAATAAGCGGAGCTGTACAGCATATTGCTGGAATGAAAGAAGCAGAATTTGTGATTTCTATTAATCCAGACGCTGAAGCACCGATAATAGATGAATCAGATATTTTTATCAAGGGCAAGATTGAGGAGGTGTTGCCTCTATTAATCAATGAGATAAAGAAATACAAAGAGAAAATGCAAATACCACAGGAGATAAAATAACAATGGAAAAGTTTGATGTGGCGATAATTGGTGGTGGCTCTGCTGGTCTTGCAGCACTCAAACACCTATCAAATTTGGGAAGACAAGCAATCCTCATAGAAGGAGGAAGGAAAATAGGCACCAAAAATGTGTCAGGCGGTTTACTTTACTCCAAAAACACCACAATAGGAAAGGTCCACAATGTAGAAGACGTCTATGATAATTTCTTAACTGATGCTCCGGTAGAAAGGCAGATAACAAAATACATACTGCATGCGACATCAAAGAACAAAATGTTTTCCCTTGACCTGACCCCCACACACAACTTTCAAACAAATTTTGGATATTCGGTACTGCTAAATAAATTACTGCCATGGTTTGCAAAGGAATCTTTGAAATGTGCTGAAAAAACAGGTGGCGGAATAGTAACAGGGATTCATGTAAAATCCATAATGTGGAAGGATGAAAATACCATCATCATAGAAACAGATGAACTTGAGCCATTTCAAGTTAAAGCAGTAATTGCTGCGGATGGAGTTAATTCCGAAATAGCTCAGATAACAGGCGCTCGCCCTAAATTTACTCAATCTGATCTATATCAAGGAGTAAAGGTAGTTGTAAAACTTCCCGAGGAAATAATAGAAGAGAGATTTGAAATACCAAACAATGAAGGTGAAGCCCACCTTTTTGCTGGAGATGTAACACTAAATCACATTGGAGGGGGGTTTCTATACACCAACAAAGACACCCTTTCAGTCGGTGCTGTTTATCATTATGATTCTTTGTTTGAAAAGCCTACAGAACCGTTTGAACTTGTTAATGCGCTGTTATCAAATCCATTTGTGATGGAATTGATTAAAGATGAAGTTCCAAAGAGCAAAGAGAATTACAAAAATCTATCAAAAGAAGAGGAACTTAGAACCCGATTCAAAGCTAATAAATTAATCAAAGATTGGAAAGAGCTGCATCATACCCATTATTCACCATCTGGAGTTAAAGAGCTTTTAGCAAATGGCAAATACAAAACAAAGGAAGAGATAAAAAATAAAGTCGATTCGATACATGATGAATTGGTCTCAAAATATGACATAGAATTTGAATCAAATTATGTGGAATTAGAGTACAGTGCAAAATTGGTTCCCGATGGGAAGCGCTGTAGAATGAAAAAACCATATTTTAAAAACATATTGTTTGTCGGTGATGCTGCTGGTAGAGGCATATTCGTAGGCCCACGCATAGAGGGCTTAAACGTAGGTATTGACGATGCAGTAAGAGCTGCAGAAGCAGTTTCAAATGCTATAGATAAGAATAGTTTTCACCCCAATATCTTGGGTGAACGGTATAGGAGATTAGTGGAAGAAAGCCCTTATACTAAAGATATGGACGAAATTGATAAAAACTATCTCAAAGCCTTTCTTGATTGCACAAAACAAGTTCCCAACGATATAGGGGATTACAGATATAGAGCTGTTTTTAAATTGATGTCAAATAGCACGTTTAGAGGCATATTAGTAGGTCTTGTGAATAAATTAGGATATAGAAGGCTTTTGCCAATTCTCGAGTCAAACAAAACTTATACAGAGGTCCCAATCAAAATTGCAGAGAGAAAAGGCAAGGATGTGCAAAAAAGTTATTCTATCCGCATTCCCGCAATTGCGGAGCGTATTGCCAAACTAAACTATAATGACGATTCACTATCACACATTAAAGTATTGGATTCACAAAGCGATTTTATGAAAAAAATGGTTACACTGTGTCCTACCAAATGCTACAGCATGGAAAACGGTCGAGTAATACTCCAACATGAAGGATGTATAGAATGCGGCACTTGTCTGAAAGAAACAGAATGGAGACACCCACGAGGAGAAAAAGGAATAGTATATCAATATGGGTAAAATTGATTCAAATTCAATCGAAATTCTATTTAACAAAGTATGGTGTCTTGAAAAGATAATCCAAGGTAATAGACATCATTCGGTTATATTTACAATGTTTTTGCGCGTTTGTTTTTATAACACTGCTCTAATATCAGGAAAATGCATGATAATTCGTTTTTAATAATAGATTTGAACGTCTTATAACCAACTGCGAGATCAAAAAGAAAATTCACCAGATCAAGGTCAAGAAAAGTTAAAAGGATTTATTCTAAATGCGTTCTTTTGGTTTGTAATAACAAAAAAACAAAAGCAACGAATCATAAATAAGAATAGCCAAATCCATCAAGCAATAAATCCAGAGAAATTTTGGGTATAATCCAATTATCGAATATTGCATCATGTTTTAGCATCACCAATGCCAGGTGCCATTTCCTATCTAACACACCCAAAGCAATGATATGCACATACATCTATACCCTTCTTCAAAGACAGCATATTATAAAATCATCAAAATAGGTATTGTGTAAATTTTATGTGACTGGCTGCATTAACTACCGCCGGTCATTACTGTTAGATTTTGCTTTCTAAAAGTAAAATGGTTCTGCAAATAAATGGACACACCAAAGAACCTTTTCTTTCAGTTTCATCTTGTTGTGTCAAACATAAACCCAGAAACTCGCTTTCTTGCGTCCTTGCAAAAAACAAAGTATTTGGATTCTTTCGGTCCATGATTCTAATTAAGCCAATGATTATAATGTTTATTCACATTATAACTATAGAAATAGATATTCCGTCATCGTCCTCTTCAAGTACACAACATTACAACTGGGCTTAAATGGATGAGTGGGGACCTGAGAAGGTTTTGCAGGTTTACGATCCTGATACAGATATGAAAGGTGTTTTGGTTATCGATAATACATCCACAGGCCCAGGAAAAGGAGGCATAAGGTTTGCAGAAAGTGTTACACCTTCAGAAATATTTAAAATCGCAAGGACTATGACATGGAAATGTGCTGCGTCCGGACTTCCATTTGGGGGTGCAAAGGGAGGGATAATTGCAGACCCAAATAAAGTCGACAGAGTGGAATGGATGAAATCTTTTGCTTAGATGATAAAGCCATACTGCCCATCACAATATATTGCAGCTACAGACGTTGGAACCACCGAGTTAGATATGGCAGTATTTGCCCATGAAATTGGGGATATGCACGCATGTACTGGAAAACCACAAGAATTAGGTGGAATACCTCATGAGATTGGTACAACTGGATACGGAGTTAGTGTTGCATTTGATGCTACCCTTGACTTTCTAAAAAATCTGAAATAAAAGGGCAAGGATAACAAGAACTTGGATAAATCAGTTTCAAATACTTTTCAAATTTTAAAAATAAAAAGAGATGACATCAAGGTGATTATCCAAGGATTTGGAAACGTTGGTTCGCTTACTGCCAAATTCCTAAACGATCTAAGCATCAAAGTTGTAGGCGTAAGTGATGTATCAGGTTTTGTCTATGACGATAAAGGACTGGATATCCCACAATTAATGAGGGACATGAGGGAGAAAGAAAAACTAGCCGATCTTTCAAATGTGCAACTTAACTATGATGTATCAGATAAAGATAGAATATTTGAAGTAGAGGCAGACATCTTCATACCTGCAGCAATGACTGGCGTCATCAATGATAGGACGGCACCAAAGATACTTGATCAAGGCATAAAAACCATTGTCGAAGCAGCAAACATTCCAACTACCCCATCAGCAGATCAATACCTGGTCAATAATGGCGTGTTAATCATACCGGACTTTCTTGCTAATTCCGGTGGTGTGATAGGTTCTTTTGTGGCATATCAAGGAAGAACAGAAAAGGAAGCATTTGATTTAATATCATACAAAATTACGAAAAACATAAAGCAGTCCCTTTTGGATTCCGTTCTTAAAGCAAATAATAACCCAGATACCCATCCAGAGGTAAATGTAAGAAAGGTTGTACAGAAATAACAAAACAGATAGTATACCGAGCAATGCTGTTAAGAAAAGGAGCGATAAGTGTAGCAAGGGAAGCCTACGCAAGAAAAGAGAGGGTATCCTTCTGATTTCCACTCGAATAAATAAATAAAAAAATTTGCAAAGCTTAATAAAATACGCTAAAAAGGCATCAAACAAAATGAGGCGGGTTAGACAACAATTCATTCATTCAGTAACAATACGCACCGAGATTCTTAAGATTAGCAGTCAATCAGAGATACAACATATAATAACAATACACAACATAAAAAGAATGAGAAAGTCATGGACATCAGTGTTGATTTTTCTTTTTTTCCAGACAACCTAATTCAGACTGTTATAAACTCATTAGAGATAAAATCCTCTTTTGTAAAGAGTATTCAAAGTAGCAGCATCAATAACAACAGCCAAAAAATCAGCAACCCAACCATTTCCATATTTGAGTTTCCCGGGACTTTAAAAGAGTTTGAAGATCTTTTGAACTGCATATTGCAAAAGAACTCCATAAAGAATATGTTGTTATACAGGATACTGAAAGTGAAAATACTCTAGCTCTGTTAAAACACGGCGATATAGAACAGTTAGGCATATTATCTTGTGATTTTTGCGGTGCAGCATTTAATAGTGAAGATGAGAAATACATTCATCAAAGGGCTCCCTATCTGTTTTAAATATAAATAAAAACAACAAATCAAATATATTTATCAAGGGAACTTTAAATCAGAGACTCGTTTGTATAAGCACAATATGAAATGGATGAAATTAGGGAACATTTAATATAATTTGTTCAATCAAATATTCAAAAAGAAAAGTCATGTCAGATTCCATTGTTCTTATAAAACAGATATGCATTATCAACGGTCACACTCTAACACATCCTTTAGTTTTTGATCATATTGGCCTACACTTAGATAAAAAAAGAAAGTAGAAAATCAACGACATATTATTATTGATAGTACAATCTAATACACCAAGATACAATAAAGAGGAACATGTTCATTTAATTAATTTTTTTATGTTTTTGACTAATTTTTTGTATAGGATATGCAGTATTATTGATGGATGGAACAAAACCAAAGGAGACTTTAGCAGATGTAGCATTGCAAAAAAAGATCTTGTGGCTATTTCACTCCCAGGTCCTAGGAGCATTACATCATTTACATATTTTTGCATTATTTTAGTTAAAGGATTTGGGCGCGTGCCTTCTGATCTTGGCCAACGCAAATCCTCACTTGTACCAATCAACCAAGGAAAAGAATTGGCTTTGGCAACTTTCCTCTGGAAACTTTGGTCAAATCCTTTTTCTATTGGATTGTTTGTTTTTCTGTTATTTTCAAGTTGACTCTTCAGAATCTTGGCACACATTGCTACAACGGTTATTCCCCGACCATAAATGGGATTAAATGAGCAAACAGAATCACCCAAAGCTATGAAATTATCTGGCCATTTTTTCATCTTATCAAAAAGATATTTTCTACTACCTATTTCCCTATAACCAAAAATTGATGAGACAGGTTTTGATTTCTCAATTATTTCTTGTACTTCAACTACGCCTATTTGTTTTGCAAATTCCATAAACCCCGCTTTATCAGTAGGTGGGTACGTCTTGCCTATTCCTAACAATCCCACCATGAAAATATTATCACCTTCAACAGGATAAATAACTGCCATACGAGGGTTAACAGGTGGATTAGTTAGAACTATCAGTGATTTCCAATCCAAATTCAAATCATTATGTATATTCTACTTTTGAGTGGCATATCCAATCCAAAAGTTTATCTTTAATTTTGGAGGTTTTTCAAAACCGATTTTTTCAAGCCATTGAACAGTTTCAGATCTTCTTCCCGTTGCATCAACAATTAATTGACCACCATAAAAATCCGACAAAGCGGTATTGGAAAGGGCATTCACTTCCAATATTCTATTACCATTTGTACATTTGGTTAGGCTATTTGCTCTGCTGTTATCTATGATCTTGACATTCTGGCATTGAATTAATAACTCATGTCTTATAGAGTTTTCCAAGAGTTGTCTTGTACATGCAATAGTATACATACCCGATTTTAGACGCATAGAAGCCCGTTGCTAAATGATATTTTACATCCGCAAGAAGATCAACCTTATGTGCACCTTTTGATATCAAAACCGATTCAAGATTGGGAAAGAGTTCAGTGAAGATTTGCTTGCCTTTCATCAACAGGATGTGTATGTGATGTGATTGAGGTATTCCATTTCTAGGCATTGCCTTTTCAGGATACACATCCTTTTCCAATACTATAACTTGTTCAAAATGTGATGAAAGCACCCTAGCAGCCAACAGACCAGCAACTCCCCACCTCCAACAATAATTGCCTTTCCTTCCAACAAATCTGCATACACACAGACAGTATAAAATCGATATCAATTTCATCCATAATCATTAAACGAATGTGCCAAGTATTGCAAAATTTCAAACAAATGGATTCCTTTTAGTATCATACACGGGTTGCAACGGAAAATATAATCAAATTAAGAACATCTGAACTTTGTAGTGGTCCTTTTATAACAGCATTAAATCCGTTTCAATTTAGACCCTACAACACGTTTCTAAAGATAATAGAAAAACTACCGTGTGAACTAACGATATACCGTTTAGAATTTTTCCTTTGTCGCCCCAAACATATGGATATGTTTTACAATTAAATTTATTGCCAAATAAGACAATATAGAAGCTATAATAGACGATATTATTGCCGCTTGAATAGGTGGATAATCATGATTTCTCAATAATTCAAGTAAAATAAAGAATCTTGATACATTATGGACAATATCAAAAATAAAATCAGCAAACATCATCTTTAATGCTACTTGCTTTAGACTATGAAGATTCAGTTTGCCTGTAAATCTTTTTGTGTATTTGTGCTTGTTATCACGATGGAAAAGAATTGCAAAAATCAATTTAGAGAAGAGGAGACCTATTATTACAGTTAATGCAGAGTTTGCAAAATCATTAGTAGAGTATTTTGTAGACACATATGCAACCAGCAGGCTAATAATAAAACCAACTATACCCGAAAGTAATAGATTTTTGTTAAGGGATATTATGTTATAATACCTTTGATAATATTTTGTATAGATATCCCTTATTTTACTAACAGGTTTTCCCTTCACTTGGCAGATTATACCAGTACTAATTATGTATCAAGATTTATAAAGATCATCTTTTAGACGATATATAAAGAATAGACATATTTTTCTTTACATGGATAATTGCTTTACAATATTACACGTAGGGTTTACCATAAAAAGAATATTCTGTATCTGTTGGTATTCTCAAAAGGATCTTATCAATAAATATCCAAAACCACTCTAAAACCATAATTCTGGAGAACGGATATAGAAATACTGCCATTTTGTATCCGTATCTATAACTTGTATACGATTAAAAGCGCCATCTCAAGCCATTTCCAGTAGCAATCAACATCTTTGAATCCTATCACTTTTAGCCATGTTAGTTGTGTTTCCATAGGTAGCAAATTATCAGATTTACTTTTAGTTTCAGGTGTAAAACCTATTGCATAAAGAAATCGGATATGGTGTTTTTCTGATGGTGAAGCAACGTTATCTAAATTACAAAATACCCCTCGGGATTGAGGATATCATAAATTTCTTTATAAATTGAACGTTTACGTTCATGGCTTAAGTGATGTATTGTAAAGCCGGAGATAACCGCATCAAAATTTCCCATAGTTGGTAAAGTATAGTCAAGATCATGTTCCAGTAATTCTATTTGGTGGTCATTGGCAAAATTTTTCCTTGCTGAATCCAGCATTATAGGAGAAACATCCATGGCAACTGCACGGATATCTGGTCGTTGGTTTTTTAGCAATCTCAACAGTCTCCCATCACCTGTACCCAGGTCTAAAACCCGAATTGCCCCCTTTGGGATATAGTCAAATAACGTGTTCTCACCTTCCGATCTATAAGGCATTTTATCAGCTTTTTTCAAAAAACCCAGAGAATGCCGCTCTGATGACCATTCATCTTTAGAATTGATTTTAGGATAGTTAATGGAATCTACATTCATGGATAAAGAGGATTTATGTTGCTTACATGTAAACCTAAATCCAAATCTAAACACATATCAAATATCAAGCAGAAAGGATATTATACATTGATGATGCATTGACACCTATTCACAATGATATCTATTGAAAGTTTTTTTGTCAAATAGATAAGATAAAATTGCATTTTCGATAAACCACCACCCATTCAAATTTATAGTGATAATAAATTTATTGTGAAGATGCAATAAACCGCCATAAATCTAATTTTGAAAAAACCTCTTTTAGATCATCTTAGTCATATTGTTTGGCAAAGAATAACGCCATCATCTCTTAAACATTTCAGCTAATTTATTGGTACTTAAGGTAATTGATATTAATAATGCTTTTTCATTTTAAAATGTTACAGTTTTTGTAAATAATTCTTCAATAAACCAATTAGCCTTGTTGATGCATGCTTTTCTACAATCAGACACACTAACCAAGTATAATAACATGATTGCTCAATATATGAGATAGAGGATGAATAACAAATAACGCCAATGCATACGCTAAATTTAAATTGTGATAGAATCCATGGAAATTACAGTAGTAAAGGTACAAACAATGATAAAAATAAAGTATCAGCAATTGCAACAGATTTACACACCAATTCAAAACACATCCGCTCAAAAGGAAATGAAAACGATCACCCTTCAAGATTTTGTGGATTTGTCATGAGATTTGGATAAATCCACTAAAGTAATTTTAGTATCCTATCCTATCGATTTTACAATAAATGAAGCAAAGAGCTTGGTTGAATCAGTTCCAGAAAATAAAATTGTCAAGGTTTATACTCAAAAATATTTAAACCACGCAAAATATGGCATGGGTTTAGGTAAAGCTGAAGAGATTCAAAAATTTGTTAAGGAATCCAAAGACATACAAAAAATAATAGTTGACGAACATTTAAGTTCGAGGCAAATATTTAATTTAGAGCAGATTTTAGAAATCCAGGTAATTGACAGGGAAAGACTAATTCTTGATATTTTTTATTCTAGAGCCACAACAGTGGAAGCAAAACTACAGATACAATTAGCAGAAATACGGTATAACATGCCACGAGTCCGAGACAAAGCAAAAATGATGAGCAAAAGCAACGAACGAGCTGGAAAGGGAGGAATGGGTGAATATATAGTAGATGTTCAATTTCGTGATTTAAAAAGGCAGATGTCATTTATTAAAGAAAAATTAAAAGATGTACACCTAAAACGTCAGGTGTATCACGAACAGCGATTGAAAAAAGGAATGCCAATAGTTTCCCTAGTTGGTTACACTAGCTCCGGAAAAACCACATTATTCAATCTTCTTACCAAAGAGAACAAAGAAACATCATCAGATTTGTTTACGACACTTTCCACCACCATGAGATCCATGCAGGTATTAAATTCCGCAGATGCTGAAAGGGATGAAAAAATATTAATTGTAGACACTGTTGGCTTTATCAGTCGACTTCCACATTATATGATTGACGCATTCAAATCAACATTGGAAGAATCACTTGTAGCGGACTTGATACTGCTTTTGATTGATTGCTCCGAGAACATTGAAAATATTGGAATAAAATATTATAGCTGTTGGCAGACACTGAATGAGTTAAAAGTAGACAAGTCCAAGGTATATGTGGTCTTAAGCAAAGCAGACAACGTTAAGTCAAATGAAATGAGTGAAATTGTAAACTATCTGAATATTTCTGCGGTTAATAAAATTTTTATTTCATCTAAAACTGGATACGGAATACACAAGCTTAGAAACATGATACTGTCAAAGAAATACATGGAAAAGCAAAAAACGGGTCCTGTAAATTAATTTTTTTATACTACCATACTAAGGTAATTGATCGTCTTTAGATTCTCCAAAGTGGGGCTTTTTCTCATCGGATACATCAAAATTAATACCATGATTATCCATTACAAATACCACGCAAAAGATCTATCTAGAAGTTATTTATAAAGTAACTTACCGAAGGTTCAGTATCCTCATCATTAGATACACCATCAAAATATTCTCCATTAATGTCAATCCCAAGTTTAAAATTTTTTGGCCACACTTATTTTTAGAGTATTATTAATAAAATAGTTTTATCGTAATATGGTTTTATTTTGGAATACTATCTCTTTGAACTGGGCTAAACTATATCTAAAAAAAGGTTTTTGAACCTTATGAGCATGGGGAAAATTTATTTTATAAAGTCTAAAGACAATATGGCACTGGTCTCTATATCCTTTATCTCCAACATCACATCCAAGTCAATAAACTCCCTATGAATGAATTTATTTAATTCTCTATAACACATGATAAAATGATTTTTGTCCATAGTTTTTGCATGTTTCCCTTTTTTTTTCACCCATATTTTGACTACTATAATCTATGATGGGATTTCCATCTGAATTATATTCCCATGTTTTTGCGGAGTAGGATAAAGCTTCTTGCATGGTCTCATGATTCAGGCATTCATGATGTAAAGTATCAAAAACAATTGGGTTGCCGGTTTCCTTATGAATATCCAAACAATCTTTCAAAGAATATGACTTGTCATCATTTTCTATTATGATTCGCTCCTTTAATCTTCTTTCTAATTTATTGAGATTACTAACAAGCCTTTCTTTTGCTGTGTTTTTATCACCATATACTCCTCCTACATGAATCTGGATTTTTGCATTAGTTGGTAAAGCCATACTCTCCAATATTTTAGAACGATATTGCAACTCTCTAATACTGTTTTCGATTATTTTTTCATTTGTAGAATTAAGAATAACAAATTGGCCTGGATGCAATGATACTCTCATATCATTTTTTTTAAAGTCTCCAATTTCATTTAACTCGGCTTTAAAATTACGGCTCCAATCTGATTGACAAATAGGATGACTTGCAAATGGAATGATATCTGAACTTATTCTAAAAAAAAGAATGTTATTTTTTTTGTTAAAGCGCAATATTTTTAGTATGTAATGAAGGTTATTTCGCACAGTTTCGTTAAACCTGTTTTCAGAAAAGGATTTTAATCTAAAAGTAGAGGCATTAGGGTTTTCCAAAGTTAAACTTTTACATGGATAACCTATTCTCGTTTTTTAAAACACCATCCAACAGGAATACATTAACTTTATTGTTTATAATAATACCCCATATTATTTTGAATCCAAATAATTTTGAGTCATCTATCTAAAGACACCAGACCTTCGGTATTAGCCATGAACATATTCTGACTATGCCATGTAGATTTTCAGTATTATGTATTTATTAATAAAAAAGGAAATGGAATTATCAATTTAACTCCAGATTAAAGATAAATTTCCATCATTTAACATTTAGCGAAAATTACATCTGGTTTAACGTATCCCTATATCCTTGTTCCATTAGTGTATTTATCGTAACAGAGGTAAAATCAGCAATTTTGCCCCATATGCTGTCAGGGTCCTCTGACCTTTGTATCCTTATAAGCCGGGTAATCTTAAACCGTCCTTCCAATAGATCTTTGTATTGCCTTTGTCGTCCCGACCTTGATATGCTTGTTGCAACCCCGTCTAAAATTTCATCTATTTCTTTCAAATTTGCGCCTTTTTCCTTTGCCAGCTCGATTAGTTTTTGAGACAGATTTACATAGTCTGTAATGATTTTTGCAACTTTCTCATCGTAAGAAGTCTTATTGCTATATTGTATTGTATCTTGTAAATCTTTGATTCCATTTCGATCGAGAGGCGGTGAATTGGCTTTATTTGATGGCCACAAGTCAACAATATAAATTTCAAGGTCTGGAACCTGCATGACCTGGACATCTTTCCAATAGTCTCTGTGCGTCTGGATTAATTCCCGTAATGGGGTGTTACTTAATATCGCTCCATCCCAGAAGTAATTCACACTGGTTTCTAATTCAGACCCAGAGTCAATGTCATTATTGTTTTGGTTATATGATTTTTTTTGAACCTTTATTTTTGTATAATCATAGAATTCCGGAACGGATGCGCTTGCCATTACATAATCAATCGAGATACCTTTATCGTATTCTATGATAAATTTTTGATCTTCGGTTTTTTCGTTATAATTTCTATATCTCGATTCTCTTCGTCCATATTCAGGCTTCTTATAGCTATCAAATGTTACTGTAGCGGCATCCAATACATCAACACTGATAACAAGTAGTCTGGGTTGCTTTTTATCAAAGTCAGTCGCTATTGGGAAATCAGCATATTTCTCAATGCTTTCCTTTAATGGGGTATAATCTGACCTATACCATTTATTAAAGTAATTATCATAAAACCTTTCATCGTTTATTGCAGTTGGAGTTGTAAATATATTGGGTGCACCAGTCATGAAATACGATTGTACTGAATAGTACCTTCTAGCAGCTTCTTCTGAAGCTGCAGTTGGGTTATGCTTTTCCCTTGACCATTGATCCCATAAAGATTTATAGTCAGGGTCTGAAGAAAGCTGGGCTTTCCAAAATTCTTCGAGTTTATCTATGGATTTCTCCCAATTCCCATTGTTTTTTAATACCTGACTAACCAAAATTGCGCCATTTATCGCCCCTATAGAAGTGCCAGCAATAAGATCAAATAATGGCTCATTTTCTTCATAATCATTTTCATCTACTCTTTCAGTTAGTTTTTCGTATAGTGCCTTAATAACACCTACTTCATACGCGCCAAGTGCGCCCCCTCCCTGAAGAACAAGTGCTCTTTGTATTTTTGGCACATCCTTTACCGCCATGTATCTTTCACTATTAGGATATTTTTTCTATTATTGATTTTTATACATTATTGTCTGCGGCAAATTAGTTTGGTGAGAAATCTAATAAAAAAACTGGATCAAATACAGGTAAATTCAGTTATTCATTTATGGTTTAATAAAAATACGACGCAACGCATTTTATGCTATCGATTGTTTTTTCGTAAACTGCAGAAGATGATGGTGATCTTCTAATAACAAATTAAGATTTTTATACACATTTAATTGGAACAGAGGACAATGAACATAAATTTATATATACACATACACACATAACTAAATGCTAATTAGATGCTTTTTATTTCAGCAATGACAGCCAAATAAAATCCATCTTGCCAATACCAACCTAAAAATTTCAACCCATGTAAATTATATTTGTTATTTTATACTTTGTAGTTTCATATATTGCATGTATAAAAATAACGATGGAAAAAACAATGGCAGAGTTGTTGTAGTCACCGGCTCTACTAAAGGTATAGGAAAATCCATTGCCGAAGAATTTGCCATAAATGGATACACAGTAGTATTGAATGCAAGGATCCAGATGAACTGTCAAAGGCTATTAATGAAATTTCAAGCGAAACCAAAATTGGAAATGATCCAATAATTTCATCTTTTGTGGGCGACATTTCGCAAGAGCAAACTTGTAAATCGTTAATGGATGAAGCAATCGCTAAATTAGGCAGAATTGATGTACTAGTTAACAATACTGGGATAAGTGGGCCTTCTAAGGAAATTACTGATCTGACTGTAAATGATTGGAATGAGGCTATCAGCACAAACCTAAAGAGTGCATTTATTTGCACAAGAGAGGCGTTAAAGCACATGTTGAAAAACAGCGTCAGAGATAAAAACTTGGACAACATTAACAATTATTCAATCATTAATATTTCATCTATACACGAATCAATACCACAGCCAAAAACAGTTCCTTACGCTTCTTCAAAAGGAGGGATGATGATGCTAACCAGAACAGTGGCCTTGGAAGTAGCAGACAAAGGAATTCGGGTCAATGGCATTGCACCAGGAACGATAAACACTGATGTGAATAAAGACGTATTAGAGAATAGGGAAAAGAAATATCAAGAGGAGCAAAAAATTCCCATGCATAGAATAGGGCAGCCTGAGGAAGTAGCAAAGGTTGCAATGTTTTTGGCCTCACCTGCTGCAAGTTACATTACAGGAACAACTGTGTATGTTGATGGAGGGTTGGCGCTCTTGACGTGAACCACATATTCGCTAACATTGAGATTTTTGTAATAGAATATAGAGTAATGATTGGAAATGATTTTTCTTTATAATAAATATAGGCCTTAATACTATTACAGGATTTTGATTTTATTTATAGAATAATTTTTCACCAACTTATCATACAGCAATAATATTAACAGTTATCATTTATGCGTAGACAATCAAAACTCAATAACCGGGACCCATTTCATCAATGAAGCATCCATAACAAAACCCACCATCATTTGGCTAGTGTAATGAAAATCAAGGATTTTCCTTAAAGATATACTTTTACAAGAGTTCCAATAAACCATTTTTGGTTTAAAAGAAATAACATGAGTTTGTTTTTACTCATTCCTCCGGATATTTTATCATATATCAATATATTGATAGTAAGTTTTATTACAAGCATTATTTTGTTTGTTCCCATTCCATATGTTCCAGTCCTCATAGCCACATCATTTAACGAGAAACTAGATCCAAACCTTATTGCATTGATTAGTACAGTAGGTGTCACCGCTGGTAGGTCCATCATATTTTTAGCAAGTTATTACGGTAGAAAGATATTGAAGGACAGAACAAAAGAAAAGATGATACCACTCCAAAGATTGCTAATGAGGTATGGATGGATAGGTGCGTTTATTTCAGCTATAACCCCTTTTCCGCCAGATGATATGATCATCATACTTTTAGGAATAGCCAAATACAACCCATTGAAATTTGTGATTGCCAACTTTTCAGGCAAATTAATTGCAAACATGGTTGTTGTATGGGGGTCAGTACTAATGGGTAAACCTTTAATAGAGCAAATTTTTGCACAAAGCCAAAGTCCATTATTGCTCATTGTAATCTCCGCAATTAGTGTAGCTAGTGTAGTGCTAATCATCTATTCGTTAATTAAGGTAGACTGGGCAAAAATTATTGGGAAATGGCTTCCTTGGACATTAAGTGATGAGCATAAGGATAACAAATAAAGAGATTGTTTTGCTTTGTCGCGTATACATCAATAATCCATTTCTGTTGTCATCGTTGTTGTTTTTTTTTTGGTATGATTAACAATTCATTAATCAAAACCGTTTAAACCCAAAGCCTAGAATTAATCCACAATATCAAACCAGGTTTGAGATAAAGATATCGCATCATCATACATATAGATAGTTTCGGTGGACTTATGCACCCACAAAAATGAAATGCTAACAGAAAAAAATTCATCACGTGTTTTTATGCAATTATTTACAGGTATTGATATTTAACAAATAAACAGCATAAAGTAGAAACCAATTCTAATCAATTCAGAAGAGAAACGTACGGTGTTTGTTGCGATTTTTCATGTCCAATCTGGTCAAAATCAATGGTAAATACAGTGTCAAACGATATAGTAATAAATCGTTTCCCAATCTACAGGTTTTGAGGCTCAAACACATCTGCACCACCGCATGAGAAAAGGATTATGGAAAAATAATATAGCACATACAGGACAATAGAACGGATATTTTGGGGTATACTTTGCATTTAAAAGAAAAGATAGGGTAAAAAGAGCGCATGACTGTATGAATATGTTTTTTGAAAACTACATAACAATGAATCAAAATCAATAGTTAGAATAGATCTTTAAAAAAAGATGTAGACACATTATATAATATAATGCACAATGAAAAGTAATGAGTAATCATAACGTAGATAGCGGAGAAAGATCGGATGAGAGTACTACTGACGTACAAGCAACATTTTCTTGTGATAAATGCGATCAGAAATTTAACTCTCGACAAGAATTAAAGGAGCATACAGATACCTCACACTGATACAAAAAGGCCACCTTTTTTTTGGTTTGCACCAGATATGTTTGCAAGGAACTAAAAAATTTAATGTTACCTAGATATTTTATAATATCATTTTCCAGTCAAAATTTTGAGCATATTTTACCCATACTTATGAAAAACAAATAATACTTTGAGGACGATTGAATCAAAAAGGGTTTATCTCAAAAGAAGAAAAATAGATTATGATTTTGTAAATGAAGATAAGGCAATGCGGCTTTTAGCGCGGATATAAAAGAGCCTGACTGCATGCATATTGTAAATACAGTTCTTCACATGTTTATAAAATACTAGTAATATTTGATGCCGCTATTCTCTAATTCAAGTTGATTTATTTATTTGTCAATGTTTTTGAAATGGATTAACCTTACCACTGTCACTATTGATGAAACAGAATCTAAAACAAATGTAAAAATACAATACATAACTTTTGAAAAAGTCATTACCAAAGAATTAACAATCCAGCAATATTATAGGTCCATTAAATCTGATTTATTATTTTGGAATCAAAAATCCTTAGAGAACTTTCATCCACCCCTATAAAATGCATGATAAAATGGTTCACACCAATTTCCACATATTCGTTTATACCCCTCAAAATTCCATCAGGCGTTCCTATTGTTATCCCATTGACAAGATATTCTTTATATTGTTGCATGGTTTTGTCTTTTCGTTTATATTGCATCAGAATTTGATTGACTTCTTCTTCCGACTCTCTAATTATGCATGGTAGAACGACAGAAAATTGCATATCATTATGGCTCTTTTCTACAGCAGATTTGCAATAGTCTTTCAAGATAGATATTTTCCTTTTCATTTCTTTAGGCGAACCAAAGAATAGGTTATACCGGTCTGCGTGTTTTGCTACAACCTTTAGCAAATACTTTTCCCCTGAACCACCCACCATGATAACAGGATAGGGCTTTTGAATTGGCTTTGGATTACATATCGCGTTTTTTACAGCATAATACTGCCCATGAAAATTAGCACGGGGTTCTGTCCACATCGCCTTTATTATGCTTAAAGACTCATCCAACTGTTTAATCCTTGCAATATTTGATGGAAAATCATATCCATACGCCACGTATTCTTGCTCATACCAACCCGCGCCCATCCCCAATTCTAGTCTCCCATTGCTTATGACATCCAAAGTGGAAAGCATCTTTGCTAATAATGATGGATGACGGTAAGAGTTGCATATAACTATCTGCCCTATTTTTATTCTTTTTGTGATTGCGGCTGTAGACGTTAATATTGTAGTGCATTCAAAGATATTTTTGTCCAGGTCATCACCATGATGAGGAATAAAATGATCATAAGCATAGATAGAGTCAAACCCAAGGTTGTCAGCCAATGTGGCAATGGTTTTTGAAAATTCATGCTGCGTGACTGGGTTATTTTCATTCCCCATTGGCAAATCTCCACCTCGCCACCCTTGTGGAATAGACAACCCAAATTGCAATCTATTGCTATTTTGAACAGATGTCATATATGCTGCTCTAATTAGACAATAGTATTAAAATTAATTTATTATAGCAACTATTGAAAGGATATTTTAATTGATATTTAAAAAAGGCTTTGGTTGCCAAGTTAGAAAAACACCGGGATTGATTCACAGTTTGCCACACAAAAATAAACAACCATTTTAAAACCTGATGATGAAACAGAACCAAGTTGGAATCATGTTTTCCTATAGTGCGTACTTGGTAACCCATTTTATTATTCTATTTGTTTCTTGGAATGTATCTGGATTTAATGATGATTCCAAAGATACTTCTTGTCCTCCAGTTATTTCTTCTAAATAGTTTTGAAAGTCCAAATAGTCTGCAAATTCTTTGTACGATAAACCCGAATCGCAGAGGCCATTTTCTTTGCCTGCAAAATTAACGGGGGTTGGAAATGCAACACCCAAACTATGATCTATAAACCATATTGTTCTCTCATCAATGATATAGACATATTCTGAATTGGACTTTGATTTTATAAAATCAAAGCCACGATCATTATTATAACCCATATGGAAAATGATGGCTCATCGAACTATTTAGCCTACGCGATAAAAACTAAAAATGATCTTTTATTTTAAAGCAAGTCAACTGATAACATATTGCAAATACGGTTGCAAAGACATAGAGTAAATGCTAAGGTAAAAAGATAGTCCCTTTGTTTGTAAACTCTATTTTAAGTATAGTGTTTTCCTAAAAGTTTTATCTCCTATCTTTGATACATATTTGATTTTCCATTCATTACGTATTTTCATTGGCATATGCATATCGATTTGTTAAATCAGCAGATCATTCGTCATGTGTTTTGATTCTTGTTGCTTTTTGTGTCGGTTCATATACACATAACACTGTTGCTTTGTATTTTTCACCCCTATGGATGCAAGATATGTAATGGTCAGCTTTTTCTGCTTTTGGAGTTTGACTTGGTCAGATTCTTTAATTTAGAAATACCACTATCCAGCTACCCATTTATAAAATTATGGATATTTTAAATTCTTCTCTGAAAAAACAAAAGTGTGGGTAGATAATGCTGCACCATATTACTATAATGCGCCATATTAACATAATAAACCAATAAAAAAAATAAATCGATATAATAAAAATTGTTAGATTATTCAACCAATATATTACAATAACCGATGAACCATTTAATAGTTTTAATATGATCAATATTTCATTCACAAAAGAGGATTTAGATGCTCTAAACAGAGCATTCGAAATTCTATTATCTAAATCAGATGATAACGAACAACCAAAATTCTTATTGGATGATAAGCATAGAAACAATCTTCAAAAACTGCAGAATAAATTGGATGTCCAAATTAATGGAACTGATAAGCACAGAATAGAATCCGATAGCATAGGTGAAATTGAGGTGCCTATTAATAGATATTGGGCAGCCCAGACCCAGCGATCTCTTCACCATTTTTCTATTGGTAATGACAGGATGCCCCTTGAGGTAATACACGCACTAGCGCTTGTCAAAAAGTGTGCAGCCATAGTAAATTCATCTCATAAAAAAAACGGCGATAGCAGAGAATTGATTTCAAAAGATAAAGCAGATGCCATCATAAAGGCAGCGGATGAGGTAATGTCAGGCGCCCTTGATGACCACTTTCCATTGTATGTATGGCAGACCGGCTCTGGAACTCAAACAAATATGAATGTTAACGAAGTAATTGCCAACCGTGCAAAGCAGATGTCAGGCATATCAATACATCCTAATGATGATGTGAATATGTCGCAATCCTCTAATGACGTATTTCCAACGGCAATGCACATTGCAGCAGTAATATGCATTGCCGGCAACAACACTGGCGCGGATTCATTAGCATCACATGGATCACCGGTAACACCCCATCCAAATGATAATGATTCTAACAAACACACCGAGAATAAAATGCCTTTGCTCCATAGCATATCCAAATTACGTAACGCTTTAAATGAGAAATCCAACGAGTTCAAAGATATTATAAAGGTTGGTCGCACACATTTGCAGGATGCTGTGCCTTTAACTTTCGGTCAAGAAATTTCGGGATGGGTAACTCAATTAGATTTGTGTTATAGATACATTGAGCAAAGTTTGGATGAATTATATGATCTTGCAATTGGAGGTACCGCAGTAGGCACAGGACTGGATACCTTTGCCACATTTGGTGAAGAAATGGCTCATCAAATTTCAAAGGAGACACACCTGCCTTTTCGCTCATCAGCCAATAAATTTGCATCATTAGCAAGTCATGACCCAATAGTCCATATGAGTGGATCATTAAAAACACTGGCCTGTGCGCTTATGAAGATTGCAAACGATATCCGCTGGTTGGCATCTGGTCCTAGATGTGGGATTGGGGAAATACGCATCCCACAAAAAGAGCCTGGTTCGTCAATAATGCCGGGTAAAGTCAACCCAACTCAATGCGAGGCAATGACTATGGTATGTTGCCAAGTAATAGGAAATGACATGGCGATAGGTATGGCGGGTTCCCAAGGCAATTTCGAGCTTAACGTGTTTAAGCCCGTCATCATATTCAACTTGCTACATTCAATACAGATCCTATCAGATGCATGCAATACATTCTGTGATTTTTGTGTCAACGATATAGAGCACTCCGAAAAGGATAATAAGGGAAACCCAAAAGGCATAGAGCCAAATGTTGACCGTATGAATGAATTGGTTATGAATTCTCTAATGTTAGTAACAGCATTAAAATCAAAGATAGGATATGACAAGTCTGCAAAGATCGCCAAAAAAGCATATCAAGATGGAATAACACTTAGACAGGCAACTCTAGAACTAGGGTATTTATCTGAGGAGGAATACGATGCAAATGTGAATCCAAAGGATATGATTAATCCCAAAACATAAGCAAATACTGACCACTTATTTTTATAGACAACAGAGTATGAAATGTTTTACCAGACAGTTGTAACTATTTGATTATTTTAATCATTTCCTTTTCTTTAATCTACAATACTTATTGAATGTTAATTGAAACTTACCATGACTTACACAACTATACAAACATCAAAACAGAATATATTCTTGTTTATACACAATATAGAAAGAATGCAAAAGAGACGTTAGCTATACAACCTTTATAGAAGACACATAAAATCTAAACCTCTCAATTTTAAAAATTAAAAACAGCGAGAATATAAAATAAAGAAAAAAAGTTATTGATGTCTACAATATGTGCCATTGTTAAAGTTCCCGGCATATTCCCCCAAATCAAGCAGGCCAAAGCCAAAGGTTGTTGGGCGACTGTAACAACCATTTTGATTTCTTGGCTCGAACAAACAAGATACACAGTATGCGATATTGTTGACAGGCTTGGAGAAGAATTTCTGAGGATGTATAAAGATGAAACAGGCTTGCCCGCATCCAAGGTAAACGATTGGCTGTATGCAACGGGTTTTGTAATGGAATCACCCCAACATTATTCGCAAGGCAAAATACATCAAATGTTAAAAGATTTTGGCCCCATCGTTTTTACTGCCTCAACAGGCAAACATGGTTTACATTTAACGCATGCAAGGGTAATAACAAGTATGCAAAATAGTGAAGGACCAAATAACAACGGGGAATGCGCAGTATCTAATTCAGATTCAACTGAAATTGTGGGAATAGACCCTGCTACCGGTTCAGGCTTTACCTTGCCATTTTCGGCATTCTGCAAAGAGATAGACAATAAAAAACCTGATAGCTGCGTGCTGTTTGCACAAGTCATCCATCTAGCAACACAAAATATTTTCATCAATTATTTAAAAAAATAATACAGCGTAGTTACTTAAACAGAACGCGATACTAAAAGATTATCACTTGGTCAATTCAATAGGTAACCATGAAATATAGGAAAAGATTTTGGTCTATCCTAAAAGACTAAATTACAAAATCCTTACTATTAAAGGTATAATATGTATGCACATTAAGCAAAAGGATAAAAGTGTATACAGATTTGATGAGAGCGCCAAAAGAAAAGGGAAATGGCATGAAAACTTTTTTCTTAGAGACAGCTAAAAAGTATGAAGAAAATTCAATAATATAGATTATAGATATAGGTAACAATGTTATCTCAATTGCAGGGAATAAAGAATACAACAATTAAATTATAAATTTTATAATAACTGTCATTGTTTAGATAAGCCGATGCATAAATCAAGTCCAAATATTGATCTGGTTAAAGAGTTTTACTTGCAATTTAAGAATCAGAACAAGCAGCCGTATATGGATCTGATCGATGACAATGTCGAATGGATAACCATGGAATACATGCCAAATGGCGGAGAATATATTGGAAAGTCAGATGTATTTGAGAAGTATTTTCCTGCCATGCTTTCCAATTTTAAGGAATTTCATGCTAATGCGGATGAATATCTAGATATGGGAAATGATAGCGTTATAGTCCTTGGTAGTTATACCGTCAAATCAAAAAAAAATACCCATGATATCAAAATACCATTTGCTCACATATACAAAATAAGGAATGAGAAGATACACAAATTCAGACAGTATACTGACACTGCGAAGTTTCACAAAATACTAACTTAATATACCAAGCAATTTAACATCATTTAACATCATTATGGTAAATGGTTTACTTCTATGCCAATGGCAGTATGGGACAATGTGAGCGTCTTGCCACTTTTTCAATGCCATGTAGGATAATTTTTCAACATATCGAATAACCTAAAAATTCCTTTACCAATACAATGTCGGAATCACTGTGGCTTTAGCATGTATGGGAGTTGGAATTCATATACATATCAAGTATTTATCATGGTAATCTCTTATGCAAAAAGTCCGTGCTAATCTCAATTTGAGGGCAATAGTTTGAATCACAAACCGCAATCAAATCGCAAAACTTCAAAATAAATAAAAAATGTTTTTGGATACAAAAGTCATTTAAACATTTGTTTTATATTGTAGGAGCAGATGGATTAGTTCATGCTAAATGCATCTACTATCGTTTTTTGATAAAAAAAAGTTAAGACAAATAAAACTAAATTCGCAAAATACAACAAAACGTATTTTTTGTTTTAATTCCCCATCTGCCTTATTATGATTCAAAAGTAATGGACTTTTGTATTGTTTGAAGATTTGAAACACCCAATATATAGAAAAGGTATGAGAATAAGGATAAAACAATTATTTCTATTTACAAATTAACAAATATAAAAACAACAGTTGATTTTCCAAATTACGGCATTATATTAAATTTATGAATTTCACCATAGAGAGCAGAAGGAATAAACCCTATTATAGAAAATTGTCGGTTATACATTGGAAGGCAAATGAAGCGCAAAAAGTTACCAACGATAATATGCATACCCATCATATTTTATATTTTATCGTTTACATCATCTTTTAATGAAATCACAGCTACAGCAGCATTAACCAACACCACATTTTTGGAGGACACAAGTTCAAATCAAAATAATACAAACCCTCATAATGCAATTGTATTATACAATGTAAACCTTATAGATGGCATTAGCAGTCAGGCAAAGCATAATCAAACAATAATTGTTAACGAAAGCAAGATTATAGATATTATTGATAACAAGAACATCAGCAATAATGGCAATTATTCCTATTTTCATAAAAACCATCCAAATGCGAATCTAATTGATCTTTCAGGCATGTATATAATTCCGGGTTTATTTGATATGCATGCTCATGTAGGCAGCGTATTAAAGAATACCTTCAATAATACATTCTCTGAAAAAATGATAAGCAATCTAATAGGCTATGGGGTTACAACAATAAGAAATCCTGCCGGGCCTACTGAGGAATCAGTAAATTTAAGAGAGAGTGTGTCATCTGGAAAAATCATTGGGCCTCAAATATTAACTGCAGGGAGATTATTGAACTCACCACTTATCTCAATACCTTTTGTAGAAAAGGAAATTAGTACGGTAGAAGAGATTAGGGAAGAGGTGGATAATCAAGCAAATGCAGGTGTTGATTTTATCAAACTATATGTCGGACTTGAACCGGACTTGGTAAAAGAGGCAATAAGTATGTCTCATTCTCATGGAATAAAGGTAATTGGCCATCTTTACCTGACAAGCTGGACCGATGCGGCCAATATGAATATCGATTTCTTAACCCACGGTGTTCCTGTAAATCCTTATCTATTATCACCTGAAGATAGAAAAATCTTTGAGAGAAATGGAGACAACCCTTTTGATCATGTTCTTTGGTTAGAATTGGTTGATATTGATGGCAAAGAAATAGACGAAATGATAGATTCACTTGCAAAAAACAATGTCTATGTAGATCCCACACTGAGTATCTATGAAGCCATGATAAAGGATAATCTCAAAGAGCAAAGCATTTGGCCCAAAGTATTACAATTAACAAAAAAAATGTACGATAATGGTGTAAAGATCCTAGCCGGTACAGATATTCCAAACTTTGAACTTGTTCCCGGAAAAAGTCTTCATAACGAACTTGAATTGCTAGTAGATGCAGGTATTCCATCCTCTGAGGTTCTCAAAATTGCTACAAGAAATGGTGCAGAATCAATGGGTTTGTTAAATCAAACTGGTACAATAGAAAAAGGAAAGCAGGCAGACATTTTAGTGCTCCAATCAAATCCTATTGATGACATTAGCAATACTCAAGATATCTCCATGGTAATTAGCGATGGTGAAATTATCGATAGAAATAAGACATTATCAAAATAATGCTTTTATACCAACTTTCCGTAAAATAAAATAAAATGAAGCCTCAAAGATAAAGTCGGCATTAAAACGTGCAAATACAAACAGTTTTCCTAGCCTAGATTTATGATTTATCATCTAATTCTTTAATTCTTTTTATAATGTAATCCATATTAGAATAATTTGAAACTCTATCTAACAGATGCTTTAGCTTTTTGAGATAAACCAGTTCTTCCTCTTTATCTTGCCTTATATAATAAAGGCTAATTAAATTAAAGTAATCAGTAGCCACCTGAAACATATCTTTTAATTCCTCATCTATTTTTAACGCCAATCTTGCATAGTTGAGAGCTTCATCCAAATCACCCTTGTCCTGATATATTTGCCCAATATTGTTATATATTACAGCCATACTAGGTTTGTCATTTAGTTCCGTCTGGATTTCAAGAGCCCTCTTAGCATAGTTGAGAGCTTCATCCAAATCACCCCTAACGTGCAATATAGTCCCAATATTGTTATAATCTATGGCCATCCCAATTTTGTCATTTAGTTCCGTCTGGATTTCAAGAGCCCTCTTAGCATAGTTGAGAGCTTCATCCAAATCACCCATATCTTTTAATATTTGCCCAATATTGCTATAGTCCTTAGCCATGCCACCCAAATCGTTTAATTCTTCATTTTCTTTTAGGGAAATCTTGGCGGAGTTGAGAGCTTCATCCAATTGGCCCCTGTCTCGTATGATTTGACCTTTATTGTGATCATCTGTAGCCATCCCAATCATATCACTAACCCCATTATTTATCTATTCATCTAGTTTTAGCTCAACTGCTACACCAGAAAAACCAGAGAATAATTTATTACATTAGCTTTCGAGGTGCATTATCATTTAACCGAAATTATAGCACCTCATATACGCTTTATATACACATGTATGAGTTTCCGGCCATTTATGGAAACTACAGTAAAAATACTCTATGTCAAATACATAGCCAAATTAATTTCCTCAAGATTTGATTTAAGATACAATCAATCATGAAATCAACTTCAGCATTAACATCATCATAATTGTAGATGTTTATCGGGTTTTTCACAACTCCGTTTCTAATCATGATAAAGTCTTTCATAGCACCATGTAATGGTATGCATTTTTTGATTTTTTACATTTTGTTTCCCATTTGGAAATGACTTTTGAGTATATCATAAATATACCTACGACACTCTTTTAATCCTAATTAGCAACCGTATGCCACCTTTTTATTTGAATCCAAAGAAACCATCGTAATGAAGTATCAAGAGATTGTAATGTGAGAATACAAAATAGATGGTAAATTAAACAATAGGAGAAATAGATTCTATTTCAGCTATTTTAATTAAAAAGCATTGCCTTAAGTTATATACAAGTGCGAATTGGGGGGTTTATCTCCAGGGCTTTGTCATAGCACGCTATGGCCTCGTCATTGTTTCCAATAGCTGATAGTGACAGGCCCTTGTTGTAGTACGCGTCGGCATTCTGCGGGTTTATCTCCAGGGCTTTGTCATAGCACGCTATGGCCTCCGGATAGTTTTTGATGGCGGATAGTGACAGGCCCTTGTTGTAGTACGCGTCGGCATTCTGCGGGTTT
>JADDOW010000081.1 GCA_016782225.1 Nitrososphaeraceae archaeon | reverse complement strand
ATAAAAAGCAAAATACTTCAGGCTGCAATGGAGATAGACGCGGACTACAGGGAGTACATAAAAAACAGGGACAACGGAGACAAAGTAATCCAACTGAAAAATACAGACGATAAACAAGAATCTCAAAGCTCTTTGCTGTTTCAATAAAAAGGTTTACCTAAAAGACGGTAAACAGTTTTTGAAATCTTATCGGTTTCGAAACAGTTTCGCATATCTATAATAGTTATCTGTTTTTTAAATTTCTCTACATCTGCATTACTAGAGCAAATAAACGGTGATGGCGAAAAAGATCCTTTTATTCTCCCGTCACGATCGACGCCGTTTTCAATTAAATTAATTAAAGCGTTACCAGGATAATGACCAATAGTATCTTTTCCACATAGTATGACATATTCAAGTTGAGGATGAGCAATGCAGTAATTTATCATTTTGTCTATACCCTTATTCTCAGAATGCAATCTACCAGCAATCAGCAAGTTATTCATTAAATCCATCTTTGATATTTTTATCAAAAGATCAATACTTGATAACGTGCACACAGAAACCTTGGATCCTTGGCCTTGGAAGACATCAACAGCAATTGGAAACAATATCTTACAAGCTTCACCAGCAAGGTATTCTATTTTGCTCTTGAAATCCACTATTTTTTCACATCCCATATTACTTTTGAATATGGAGTTATTTCAAAAATTGAGATTGACATTCAATTCATGGATCTCTATGGACATAATCAAATTTGTTAAAGAACATTGCACAGACATTTCTAAAGGATTCATCTAGTTCAATAAGTTTAACACACCCATAAATAACTATACCTTTATGATTTTTAGGCATTCATACATCCACAACAAGACTAATAAATGGTTGTTGTGGATATCTGCAAACTTTTTTGCATCGCAATCAGCAGAAATAAAAAATAACCACACATGAAAATATTACAAAAAGGAACAAAATGGGGCTTATTCCTGAAAGAAGTTGCTAACATGCAACAGCCATCATTAAATATAAAATTATATTCTTCAAAATATACATCAAAAACAATTAAAATAATGTCAATTCAAAATATGCACATACATATTAATTTCAAAAATAAGTTTTTTAAAAGCATATGAAAATAATACAGGATGTTTAAAACAAAATGACAGACAGTGGTTTGATTATTGTTTATTATGGAAATGGAAAGGGAAAGACAACAGCAGCTTTAGGGATTGCATTAAGAGCAATAGGATATGATCATAATGTATGCATGATTCAGTTTATCAAAGGAGAATGGGATTATGGAGAGTTATACAGTTCCAACAAACTCAAACCTAATTTTGAGTTGATAGTTACAGGGAAAGGATTTGTAGGCATAATTGATGATGATCACCCAATTGATGAACACATACAATCATCAAAAAATGCAATAAAAATAGCAAAAGAAAAAATAAGTTCCAACAAATACAATACAATAATTCTAGATGAAATAAATTATGCAATTAAATTAAATCTTATTACAGAGAATGAAGTAATCAGCATGTTGGAATCAAAACCAACAGAATTAAACATCATAATGACCGGGAATTATCTTTCTAAAAAAATATTGGATTTAGCTGACCTTGTAACAGAAATGAAAGAAGTGAAACACCCCTATAAAAAAGGCATTAGAGCCAAAAAGGGAATAGACTTTTAAACCAATAAAAAGCAAAATTAATTAATCTATCAAAATGGTTTAATTATATTGAGTATTTCTGAAACAAAAAAACTTCCTGAAATAGGTGAGATAGTAATAGTCACCGTCAAAGAGGTTACAGGACATGGTGCATATGTAACACTTGACGAATATGATAATCTCACAGCCTTTCTTCACATATCAGAGATAGCTACAGGATGGATAAGAAATATTGAAAGATATGTAAAACCAAAACAAAAGACAGTGCTTAAAGTAATAAGAGTCAATCAAGCAAGATCAGAAGTAGATTTATCTTTAAAGCAAGTCACAGGAGAAGAAAAAAAATCAAAAGTGATTGAAGTAAAAAAAGATGAAAAAGGATCAGCTTTTATGGATATCATAAAAACAAAATTAGGTTATGATCAAAATACAATACAAGAAATAAGCGATAAATTAACTCGGAAATACGATTTTATATACGATGCTTTTGAAGCAGTAGCAGTCAAGGGTACAGAAATATTAAGTAATATGGATTTAAAACCAGAAGTAATTGAGGCCATAGAACATGAGAGTAAAAAGATTCAGATACCTCATATAGAAGTTAGAGCATTACTTGAAATCATAGTTAAAAAAGGAAATGGTATTGATGTGATTAAAAACATCCTAACCTCAGTAGAGGGATCAAAAAATAACGCAAAAACCGATATAACATATGTTGGCGCCCCAAAATACAGAATAACGGTTACTGCAGAAAATTTTAAAATAGCTGAAAAGGTCTTAAATCAGGTAATAGAAAAGGTTAAGAACAACATAGAGAAAAACGGAGGGTCATTTAAATTTACAAGGGAAGAATCTAAAAAGACCCACACCAACATATAAACATCGATAAGAAATGAAACACAAAATTAGAAAATGTAAAATCTGTCAAAAATACACACTAAAGGAAATTTGTCCAACATGCAAGACAGAAACTAATGACCCACATCCACCTAAATTTTCACTAGAGGATAAATACATAAGATATAGAGTAATTGATGCACATAAAAAACAGGCTAATTTTGATAAATAACAAATAAGAAATAAAAAGATTAAAAATTAGGCACGTGTCAAAAAAATAACCAAAAATTTCCTAATCCGTTCATTTTGGATTGGTTATTTCTTGG
>JADDOW010000095.1 GCA_016782225.1 Nitrososphaeraceae archaeon | reverse complement strand
TTGACAATGTTGTTGTAACGTGGGATTTGGTTTCTTGACTCCTCTATTGACCTGTTGATTTGGTCTTTGGTTTGGTCAAGTGAACTGTTTATTGACTCACTCAAATCATTGGAGTTTTGGTTGTTTTGGTTGTTGTTAGTATTGGTATTAGTTTCATAGGAATATTTTACTTCTGAATTGTTGTCGTTTTTGCTGCTTGTTGAAGTTGTTGAATTATTTGATTTAAATGACATCACTATCTATTGGTTAACATGCTATATAAGTATTGGTTATTTATGGAATTTACAACCATTAAAATCCTTCAAGGCTTATTTGGATTTTTCCCATAAAATAATATTCTTAACGTTTAATTGTCTTAATATTTGCAGCCTTATTTTAATTAAATTCAAAAAATTAGAAGTATCGAAATTAAAAAAGACACCTTATGTTAAAGAATAAGTAATAGTAAAAAAGAAACCGGTCACAGAAACAAAACAAGTTTCAGAAGAAGTATGTCTGAAAAAGTAAACACATCTGACATCGAATAAGAATCACAATATTCTTTTTATTAAATAGGTGACATATAGTAAAACAACTGGACAATGAAGACAAACCCTAACTACATAATGTTAATTAAATTTGTTATACATATAGAAACAGAAGTCTTACGGAACCATCACTAAAACACACGGTAAGGCGCCATTTGCCCTATATAATAGGGGGAATAATAACTGGAATAATCATTACATATTACTATGGGTTTTTGTTTTCCATCATAGTTAACAGTGTTGCCTGGTTTGTCATATCAACTGTTGTTAACAAATACTATTGGAAATACACAGGGTTTAAGGATGAGATGTTTTTTGTGTCCAAATACATTACTCACAGAAAGAAAAATGCATCTAAAAACACCCGTGACCACATTAAAGCAGAAGACAACAAAAAAGTAGCAGGAAGCAACAATATCAAGACGGATTCTAATCCCAAGAACCTTAATGATAACAAAAATGATAACATTGGAAGCCCTATTGAATGATATAAATGCATATTGCAGTCAACTCTAAAACCTTTTGAAATTCATTAATGCTGTCACTTAATGGTTCACATCTTACGTTAGTGCTGAATTGCACCATATCATCAGCTGCTAAATTATCAGAGTAAAAGCCAATTTTAAATCTTAAATATTTAAAAAATTATGAATACGGTATTGCCAATACTGGTTATTTTTACCGGAAATAACATAACCAAACAGATGTACGAAAGTTTAAGAAAGGAGATTGACTGGGAGCGCAATCCTCCCAAGGAGCAATAGTCCATGCAGCAGCATTTGATGAGACGGGCAATACCGTTCATGTGGCCAATGTCTGGGAGTCAGAGGAGGACCTGAACAGTTTTGTGAGCAGCAGGTTAATGCCATACATGATAAACAACAAAATACCCGAGCCAAAGGTGGAGATGTTTCAAATCAATGATGTTAGCGCTTTTGCTGGTATTGACAAATATAGAGTTTGACCAACCAACATATTAGTGGTTTTAGGGCGCAACCCCCATAATTTGCTTTATTAAATGACCTATTCAAGAGCAGCAACCAAATGCCATTGATGTTGTTGTTGAAATAATTGTTATGATCATCAGTGGTGATTGATTTTCAACTATTGTATTTTGCGGCGCTCCATAGATCCGCTAACTTGTCCTGACTTTGGAATTTGGATTTTGTAATCTTACATTGTCTCCCAATTACTTACTATGGAATATGTCTCGATGCTTATTCTCTTTTAAAACGAAACATTACTGTGAAATCCGTTATCTCAATATGCACATCTTTCGCTCTTAGATCCTCAACAACCAAAAACTGAAGATATTTTCCCACATGGTAGTTAAACTTTTTTCCCATGTCAAATCTTATCACATAGGATTCAAAACCGCTATCCTGATGATGGGTGTATTGAAAACCAGACAAATCTAGCCAAACCCTAAAACCATCTAAAAAAGATTCCAAATTGTGCTCTTTGTTATCATTAATATAACATCTTTGGAGTATTTTTTCACCCAGTTTTCTGTGATTTTTGCTATTTGTTCTTCTGTCAGGGCCTCAAACATGTCTGTCAATAGCGTTTTTGGCACATTGCAATTGCCAGCCTTAGATGCCGGTTTGTACCATGTGACATAGGACTTCACCTGGTTTGCTAAAGTGTTCAGGCTTTCCATCTTCTGCTCAGCCTCCTTTCTCAATTCATCCATAATGTTTTTCTCAACCCTTAATGTGATGCTCTCCGTTTTTCTAGTGGACTTTTCGTTGCCATTTGGCCTTGGCATTGTTATTTTCTAAAAGATGTATTTAATTTAAGGTTTGTTGCAATTGAAACGCCCAATAACTGCTTTGATTTGCAATTTGTAACACAAATGATTTGTTTTACTTACTTTGTTACAAACAATTCCTAGTTGCTAAATACTGTACAGCCCATATTAATCATATGCATCGTCAATTTGATATAAACACAACAGAACAGCCACAAAGATTTGTCAAAAAACACCAATGGGGAATAATTCTGGTGGTCTCAGTTATAGGTGTCATCCTAATTGTTGGTTATTTATTTAGCGGCGGAACAACGCCAAACAACAGGGGCATTGGCTCTATATTTGAACCCATGCCCACCTACAAGTCAGGCTTGGGAGCTATTAATGGGTATGTAGCCGGGCCATTAGGTTTGCCAGCTGTGGGCTCAACCGTCATTGCAGCGGAGCAGGGAGGCACAGGTGTAACAAAAGTTCATTTGTCTCAGTTGATGGAAAATATGTGTTTAGCGATTTTCCGCTAGGAAACTACATAATAATGGCGGCATTTCCCGATGGGTCAAGCACATCTTTAGACAATGTCAGAATAGAAGGCGGTTCGGTACAGACACTCAACATCAAACACTGATTTTTTTCTACTAGTGTGTGTTTGGGTCCAGGACAGCATTGGAGGAGTCAGCACATCCATATCCCAATCATCATTCAATAAGGAACCTGTCAAAATCATTTTTTTATGGTTTAAACAATCATACTTCATACCAGAAAAATTTTTTAAATAAAAAATAACTACCACTAATATCCTTCATGACAATAGATGACGATATAAAGTGGATGGAAAAATACGGGAAGGATTATGATCACTTCCATGCTAACTATGATGACCTTTACAGCAAACACAAGAATGAGTTTGTTGCTGTAAAAAATCTTAAGGTTTACCATGATGCCAACCCACTTAAGCTGTTGGAACTTTTAAGAGCGGATGGTGTTGTTGACACCGACCATACTTTTATAGATTTCTTAAAGTGATGGTTTAACAGGATGATTAGGCGAAAGTTTGGCTGGACTGATGTCAAAGTTCCAATCGTCGGTCAAGGCACTTGGTTGATTGAGGATGGCAGCAGCGGCCATCTCCGCGACAACAACAACAACAACCAACTTCCAATCAATACCCTCCGGATAGGCCTTGAATTGGGAATGACCCACATTGACACTGCGGAGATGTATGGAAATGGGAGAGCAGAGCAGTTGGTTGGGGAAGCCATTGCAGCAGGTAAGCGAGAGGATGTATTTTTGGCTAGCAAGGTCCTACCTTCGAATGCCTCTTATGAGCGCACGATAAGGTCTTGCAGGCAAAGCCTAAAGCGCCTAAAGACAGAATACCTTGACCTGTACCTGCTTCACTGGCCAAGTAGCTCCTATCCGATTAGCGAAACCATGAAGGCAATGGAAAAGCTTGTGTCAGAGGGCATGGTAAGATACATTGGAGTCAGCAACTTTGGAGTTGAAGAACTGAAGGAGGCTGAAAAGGCTCTCCACAATGAGAGAATTGCATGCAATCAGGTGTTGCATCATTTGGGCTATCGCGGAATGGAAAAAAGCATACTTCCATACTGTGCAAAGCAGGAAATAGCTGTGGTTGGATACTCACCTTTTGGGCATAATGGCAGTTTATTTTCCTCTTCTTTACAAAGTAATAATAAACGGCGACTGCTTGAAGGGATTGCAATTCGCCATGGAAAAACACCAAGGCAGGTTGCCCTTAACTTTCTCACAAGTCGCCATCCTAACATATTCACTATTCCAAAGACATCAAATCCAAACCATGTTAGAGAAAACAGCGAGAGTGTGGGTTGGAGTTTAGCGGAGGATGAGGTGGCATCCATCAACAAGGCCTTTCCATTGCCAGTTCATGATGGTCCATTGGAGATGATTTAGAAATGGGTTGCAATTAAGAGCAACCCATACTGCTTTAAACATCCAAAATGTTGGCTGCAAAAAACCTGTTCTTTAACAGCAGCTGAAACTTGTTCTTCAGAGTCAAACACATCTATTTGCTATTACCACCTATTATCATATTTTTATATAATAAATTAATTCTCAACCACAAGACATGAGAACCACTATAAGCACAACCATAACCCACATTCGCTTTTGAATTAACCACAAGCCGACAACCAACTCTCCTTGGTAGATTGGAAACAAATAGTGGTTATGTAACATTATTCTCTTCTTTTTCACTACCGCAACCATCAGCATCACCATCAAACAATAAGAAATCTTTGTCCAAATCCACATTGGTCCTTATATTCTCCAAAGCTTCTCCAATGTGCTGATTTGGTGTGAGGAATTTTTCAGTTCTCAAATCGATTTTCTATACCTAAATCAAGCAACACATGGTGTTATCATACAATGAAATTAACCTTTTCCTTCCCCCTTTTTTCTGCTCATCGGGTAAGAAAGATTATGCGATATATCTTCTGATGATGATGTCTTTGACAATGCATATGGTAATGGCATGGTAATCCAACACAATTAATTCACCAAAATTAAAACTAAAAAATGGATTGGAGATCTATAATCTTCTAAAAAAGCTGTGATTATCTTTTTCCTATATTGTCATTTTGTTACGCTGCATCATAACAAGAATTTTCGTCAACAGCAATCCAGCTATAAATCCACCAACATGAGCAGTAAACGCTATGGGGATTGATGATACTGATCCCAGAAATGCAAAAACTATTTGAAATACTAGCCAGTAGTATGCTTGCCTGTTGCCAAGAGCTGCAGACATCCCCAATATGCCAGAAATTGCTCCAGACGCTCCAACTAGTAACACTTGACCATTGTTTAATAGGTAAGACGCAATTATTCCATGAAAGAACGCGGCAAACAATCCGGACAGAAAATATACAGAGAGATACCGTGGAATTCCAATGGCTTTTTCAGCAAACCCACCCATATATGCAAGAGAAACAAGATTGAAAGCAATGTGAGCTATATTCGCATGAATAAACATAGAGGTGAACATTCGCAATAATGAGGAAAGAAAACCATTATCGCCATTTTGTTGATTGTTAAGATAGGCTAAGCCATCAGCATTAAACAAAGAGTCAGGGATGAATCCATAGTTTCGGATAATTTGAGATTGTGAATCAGTAAGTAAACCCATTGCAAAAATAGCAGCATTAATTACAATCAGCGATATTGTAGCTAAAGGAATTTTTGACAACAATGCCACTATAATTCAATTCGGTAGTTATACTATACGACGCAACAACAACAACAATACAAATTCAGACAAAATATTTTGAAAACAAGTGTTTTGCAATAAAAATGTATTAGAAAGGTGATCAAATCATAGGACTTGGTATTCCTAAATCGAACTATCGGCCTGCTTTAGGGGCGGGCATCAGTCACCTGATAATATGACTACAGTCTGAAAGCATCTTGGTCTATTACAACTTTTGTTCTTAGTTTCTCCAAAGCCTCTTCTACTGGTTTGTTAGGTGTAATGCCCAATTCAACTCTATAAAAAACTCTGTCCCCTATGGGTTTTACATAAGCCCTTAGTGCTTTCTCAAACAATGGAATCTGAATGTCAAGTAATGTTAACTGAGCCAATCCATCTATCTCTATGTCTTTGTTGACGTCACAGGCTTTTAGGATCCACTTGTTTACAGGCTGTACAATTTCATCCCTTGTGTCCGCAAAAAGCAGCCTTAGCCTATCTTCCACCCTGCCAAGATATACCATGATAGCGGTGATGTCTTCCTCACATTGAAGCCGGAAAGGATTATTGCTGCAGGATATGTAAATCATAATGGTGCCATTGGGCGATATAACGTACTTTACATTGGGGGTGTGCTGAACCTGGCCTATCCTTTGATCATAGGTTTTGGCGCCGTTTATCGGCGCCGGCATGATATCTTTTAAATCATCATAGCACTCCTTACTCACACAAGTCCTAATCTGAAGTTTGTGTACGTATAGCATTACCTGGGAAACCTGGCGAAGCCAGTCATGGAGATTTTGGATTTTTTGGTTGTCAATTGGGTTTATCCCCGTGGTATCATTTTGGACATTGTTTTTGTTGTCCTCAATTATCCGGGCCTTCATCTCTGTCAGATAGTATTTTTGTGGCCTTTCCCTTTTCTTGCCATTGAAGACTATGCCTTGTTTCTTTAGGTCATCAACAGTATATAGGAATTTTTCCGTATGAAGATGTTTGATTTGCCGTTGTGCTTGTACTTTATTTATCTTAAAACCAACCTGCAAGTCCAAAATGGTGATGGCACTACCATTTTCATCGTATTTCTTTTTTGCCAGTTCCTTTACTTGTTGTCTTTTTGTATATCTTCTTTGTCTATTACTATGGACTAATTCATCATTATGTACACTTTTCTTTGAATCTAATGGTACATTCTTTTCATTGTTCCTGTGTACAACATTAACAGAAGTCAAATATAAAACCCATCCACACATTCATCCTATTGCTGATACTGACTCAATTTTCCAAGTTTTGGAGAAAGAACCTTTCTTGTATTTTTATGTATTTTGCCACAAAACCACACCTCTACACTAGATGCCTTTTGATACAAGGAAGCCATGTGCTTCTGTAATTCCCCATATGGCATAAAAAATTCAAAATTCAAGATCTCATTATTGTTCTCTTTATCATGGTCATCTGTAGATGTAGATACCATCTTATCCGCAGTAATCATCTGGTTTGATTTTGCAAGAGCCTCTTCTAGTTCCAGGTTTTTAGTGTAAAGGTCTTTGCAATTTTGGCACTCTTCTTTATCTTTAGGATTAATCTGCTTCACTATTTGTTGCTCTTGCTCTTCTTGTTGTTCATAAGGTAATTCGGCTATAGTTATATCCGCAGCTGAGGCATCTATGACAGTTGCAGATGACTTGTTATCTGCGTTATTTCCTGAAAGCGGCATTAGATTATCCGCATCAAGTATGGTGATCCCCTCGGTTCCAACTACTGCATTTAGCGGCGGTAGCGCCGCTAACTTATTGTCGATCTTGCATTGTGGTTGTCGATTTTGTTTTCTTGCATTGTCTACACGAGCCTTTTGCTTGTATTTCTCTTCGAGGCATTCACGTATAAAACGCGGAGATACCCTACCATGCAGTTTGTCAACAATCTCCATGAATATTGTGTCTGTTGGAATTTTGCCCTCAAGGCTTTTGGCCAAATCAACAACAATTTGCTTTTTCTGCCCTTCCGCTTGTGCATCCACCTTTTCGAGTTTGCCTATCGCGTCTTCAACCAACAAGGAAATTTCGTGTTTGTAAACGTCTTTAAATTGCGCCAAAGTTGTTTGTACCCCTTGTTTCCTTGCAATATGCACATGTACATGCTATCGAAACTATATCATCGTCTACACTCTTTATGCCATAGCAATCATGGTGATATTTTCGCGACATGCTTTACATTGGATAAATAATTCATATCTCAACTTTTCATCTCCCCCATTTTTTTGGCATGATAGTTGTGACCATCTAATGCAATGAATGACAGCAGAAGTAGTAGAAGTCCCACTCCTATATTTAAAGAAATAACTTTTGCAGTGGCACCTTTAACCCCTATGTTCAGATTTTCAATAATTTTTAATGATGTTTCCATCAGCATATGATGCGATATTCATGTGTATATATAGGGGCATTTTATGGCCATTATAATAGAATGCCCATATTGGGAGAAAAAAAATGGTATCAGGAGGCCGGAATAAAGAAACCTCTGCTGCAGATAAAAATCCTAAGACATATTGGATTAGAAGGACAGTTATCAAAAAAAATGGCTGAAGACATGACAAAGTCTGATTATTCTGATGTTTCTAATGCTATAGATAGTCTCAGAAAAAAAAAGAGGATTTATACGCATATCGTCCTTATCAATGTCTGGAATAAGGGGCAAGCGATACTTTGCTCTAACAAAAAAAGGATAAATGCCTTTATATCTGAAAGTTATTCTTCTACCTCCAAATCCCACTCTTCTGAAAAGTTCTGGAAAGCTATTATATGGTACTGTATTTTGAATCCAAAACAGATTAATATTAAGGATCTAGAAGATCATTTTTCTTACTTTGAATCCACATATTTAGGTCACCCCGCAATAAACAGCTATCTTTTCCAATCTCATTTCTTTGACAAATTAGTAAATAATTGGGTAGTTGAGAATAACGATGGTGCAGCTGATAATACCATATCAATCTCGCAAAAAATTTTAGAAAGTATTTCTCTAACTCGTAACATAACTCTACTGCAATTATGTCAAACAATTGGAGAGTCAGAAGGCAAAGTAAGAAAAGCTCTTGATAAGATTACTGTGAATGTTGACAGTTACATATGCAAAGGGCAACAACAGGATGTTAGTATCTATGCGCATTCTGAAAGCAAGCATTCGGATTTGGGTCATATGCTAATAAAGACTAAAAAAGAAACTGATAGCCACGACAGCACGTATGAGTTATAGTTATTTGGAGTAATGTTGACAATTGCTCTTGTCAGATATCATCACGTCGGCTTAAAAAATGCCCGCTTACATATCCCTAATGTACATGTCAACAAAGTGAATTTATTCTTTGATAGTGTTCCACTAAATGATTATTTTGATAGAATAGCATCAAACTACAACGATAAGATCTCTCTAATCTTTGGAAAATGGAGTCTTTTAAAAAAAGAGTTGGGCTCTTTTTTTTACAGTAACTTTGATTTCTTGCTGTATGCCAAAGCGTTTTACGTTAATATGGGTACATCGGTCTGGCTTGGAGGTAATAAAGAATTTTGCGATAGGGTCAATGCCCTTGTAGAATGGGTTAACATACATGTAAGGAATGCTCCCAAAGAAACTCAGCAGCACAAAACTTGACACCATGAGAACCGACGCCTGCCTTAGGTTTAGGGGTGTTTTCTCGCCATAGACGTTTAGCGCAAAACCGGTCAAAAACATGAAAATGATTCCAAGGAATATCCCGGTGGCTGCAACAACCTCACCCAACGCCGAAGCCAAAAGACCCGGTGCTATAATCAACACTCCAGCAAACTGCAGAATAAATCCCAAGTTTCCCCATATGGGCTTGTAGTGCTCCCTTATTACGGACCTATAGGGCCTAAATGTCCTTTCCAAGACGGATGTCTGGATTGCGTGGGCCAATCCATCTCGTGTCACGATTCCCAAAATGCTGATGTTGTCGGTGACTGGAATTCGCTTTATCGAATTTAGCCTCATGAGGTCAAGTGCCTGTCTTGCGTTTGCCTTTGCCGAAATCGTTATGACTGGGGATGACATAATGTCCCTTAGCAGCACCTGGTCTGAATCGTCTCCCCTTACCACAACCTTGTCCAAAATGTCGGTGTCAGTCAAGATACCAACAAACTTGCCATCCTCCTTCTGTTGCTTGACAATGATTATCTCAGCCTTTTTAGCATGCATTTGCCGAACTGCACTGGCTGCGTTGGTATCCTCATCCAAAACAATGAAACCGTGAGGCAGGTATGACAGGACGGAGCGCTCAAGAGGTTCAGCCACCATGGTGTTATCAGAATGCTATCATTCAATTATAGTATTATGTTTAAAGTTTGCTGATACTGAATTGTAATTTGCCAGGATAAAGTGAAAGGAATGACTTTCCAATATCAAATTTTAATATAGTTTGTCTGAAATTACAGTATGGTTGATAAAGAGGGTTCATCAATACCTGACCGTTCGCAGCAGTATCTTGCAAATGAGAGAACATTCTTGGCATGGGTAAGGACCTGTATCGCATTAATTGGACTTGGTTTTATCGTTGCAAAGTTTAGTTTCTTTATAATAGAGTTCAGACTAATAATACAAAGATATTTTGATGAATCTAATAGGTTACCGATACAACAAACACAATCCTGGATAGACCAAATGTCTTATTTGATTGGCACAGGAATAGTACTTTTGGCTATTATGTTGATATTGTTTGCATTAAAAAACTACCTCAACACACACAAATCTATACAATCCCATACATATATGCCAAATCATAAAATTATTTACACCACCACAGCAACAATTGTCATTTTAAGCATGATTGTTTTTATGTATTTGTTGTATGTACCCAATAGTTAATTGATGTAACTATAACTCGGCAATAATCAAAATGTTAATCTGTATTATCAAGCAGTAATACCACTATTATGTGACTTATCCAATGAAGAAGAAAAAACCTTCAACTGTGCATATTCTTTCAGCGTTTCATGTAATCAACACATCTCCAGTTACATGATTTAGGTTTATTGATTTGTCTGATTTATCAATGCAAGGCAAAATTGTATTGATTGTTATTATGCTAGTTGGAGTGAACATCGTTCTCTACAGATGGTGGAATTAAAATTGCAAGATTGATTACCATCTTTAAATCAAAAAGAGAAAGTCCTTATCCTTGACAGATACTTCTGCTTCCAGTTCATATTCTCCCAGTCAATTTCGAAGGGAAACTGAATTGGTACATAAAAGAGTCGATAGTAAAAATAATTAAAGGGAAGATAAAGATTTAAAGAAAACACCATCAAAACCGTTTTCCTCGATGACCTATCTTTAGTCAACTCCTGTCCAAGTAAAAATCTCTGAGAGAGGCTTTCCTGTAATAGATTTAATTATTGCAGTGTCTTTTGCATCCACTCTAACTATTTGCTTTCTTGATAACAGATGTTTTATGATTGCGCAATTTGAATCAGCTTCCATCATTTTAAATGCAGGATTACTCTTGGAAAAGGAACCATGGATTTGGATGGCACATCCAAATTGGTATAGTCAATGAATATAACATTTGGAAAGTGTGAGATTATTGCAATATTGTAATTGCTTATTGACATGTTGATAAGATGGGTTTTTGTTCAAAAGCAATATTATGCCTAAAACAAAAAAATACACAAAAATATATTGTATAATAATCATAAATATTTGCTGGTTCAAATTCAATAGTGTGGTTTATTTTATATGGTGTCATAAATTAAGTAAGTTTAAACAGTCATAACGAAAAGGAAAATCATTACCAACACAACATCTTTAACTCTGCAAAAATTCCATTGGACTATAAGTTACAAATTACATAATGTTCATTTAACCGATTTTAGCAATAAATGCTTAATCCTATGCACATTTGCCATAGGGTGCATAATACGAATAATTCCAGAGATATTTGCTTATCCTTATCCAATAGGGTATGATGTGGTCAATTACTATATTCCGGTTGTACATAACTTTGACAATCACTGGTCAATTGTGTCCTCTCAATTCCCGCTTTATGTCAGCATGTTGTATTTGGTAAGTGAATTATCCGGGTTATCTCCCCATCACACTGTTTTGATATTTGCTGTTTCTTTTTTTGGTATTTTTGCGGTGAGTTTGTTTGTTCTATCAAAGTATGTGTTTAAATTGAATTTAATCCAATGCATATTTCTTACAGTTTTTGTCCTCTTCCAAATTTCAGTATTGCGAACGGCATGGGATTTACATAGAGATATATTTGCCCTTTCAACAATGCTGTTTTCTTTCTTTTTTCTCTCCAAAATAGAATCAAAAAATAATTTTATGTGGAAAGACTTGTCGCTTGTTATTGTTTTTTCATTGGTTACAGTATCATCCGATAGGATGATTGGGGGATTGCTATGCATATCACTTTTCATTTATGGTTTACTGAGAAAAAGAAGAATCGTCATTATCGCTGCTTTGCTAATCTCGATGGTATTTGCGGTTGAAATTATGGTGATTGGCAATTCTATAGCCCCTGCAATCAATAGTGTTGTAAATACGCCAACAATTACACAATCAAATGACAAGTCATACTATAATTCTACAAACCTGTTTGCTTTGTTCATTCTTATCAATGGTCTGAACATCTCCACAGGAATTTTTGGATATCTATCTATGAAAAACAATTGGTTGTTGAAAATTCCGCTATTAATAACTACTGCATTATCGTTTACCTGGATATTATTCCCAGAAAAGGAAGCATTAGTTGCAGACAGGTGGACAATCTTAAGCGGTATTTTTGTCTCTTTTTTTTCCGCTTATGGATTAATCACGATAGAGGCCAGAATTAAAACATTGATAGTAGTAAACTTATCAATAAAAAACAGGCATAGAGTTGTATCATTTGCTATCTATTCGTTGATATTGATTATACCTGTTACGATGGGCTTGTCTTTTGAAGTAATGCCATACGATACACCATTTGTTTTATTTGATGTTTCAAGGAATTATACAGAACACTTTGTTCCTGTAACAATGCAGTTTAATTCTATGGACATCAAAGATAACGTTCACCTATTAAATGCCATATCTTGGATAAATCACAATACCGAAAAAGATTCAACAATAGTTGGAGACAAACATTGGCGTGGCTTGATGGAAATGCATTTGCAGGATAACCGCAGCTACAGGTATTCAGACATACCGGTTGCAGACTTTATCAAAAATTTGATAAGAGAAGACAAATTCTCTTCATCAACTTATGTTATAGATATTGCAAAGAGCCAAGACAATACTCTTTGGTTGGATAATGTATATTCAAATGCCTTATTCTCAACCTATAAAATTCGTTGATATAGAGCCAATTGACCTTCAAATATCAATGTATCAATTTATTTCATTCCACCCCATTTCTGGAATTTTTGTCACTTGAAAATGTTTTATTTTCATTTTGTCAAATATTTATCCACCCCAACTTTCTAAAATACCATATCATTACAATTGTCAATACTATCGATACCAATACTATAAGAAAAAGGGGCAAATGATTGTAAATTGATTTGTCGACATTTACACTGCCTGGAATATAGATATTCATCCCATAGAATGTGCCCAACACTGTTACTGGAATTGACAATGTAAACAAAATGGTCAAAAAACTCAAAATCTTGTTAGTCTTCTCACTGCTTAGCATAAAATCAGTGTCCTTGTAAATCTCAATAGTCTCCTTTGACTCATCCAAGGCTTCCAAAACTTTTGAAATATGGTCATTTACGTCATCAAAATAGGATATCAAATCTTCCTCATCTTCCTTATCACTTATGCTTGAAAACCTCTTTACATCCCTAGAGGTTAGTTCTAACATTATCTTTTTTAATGGAATCACTATTCTCCTAAGTGTTGTTATCTCTCTTCTTAGAGTCGATACCTCCTTAGCATTGGATATCTTATCGTCAAATACATCGTCTTCAACATCGTCTAAGTTTCCTATCACTTTCATGGATATGTGAAGTAAATCATCCACCAAAACATCTACAACACTGTGCAGCAGATAACCAGATGTTCTTCCCATGATTTCACGTTTGTTTTTGGTATCGTCTGACTTGCATGACTGGAAAAGCTCGGACAACGACTTTAGGTCACCCTGGTGTATGGTTATAAGGTAGTTCTTGCCTACAAACAGAGACAACTGGCTAAACCTTGGTGATGTTTTGTCTTTATGGGTAGTTGGAAACTGAAGAATTATAAAAATATGATCGTCATACCTGTCAATTTTTGGCAAATTGTTTTTTGACAAGCAGTCCTCAATATTTAATTCGTGAATTGGGAACATTTTTGCGATAGTATCCAACTTTCCTCTACTAGGTTTCTCAACATGTACCCAATCCAGGTTTTCGTTTTGGATTGATTCAACTCCTTGCAGGTTATGGATATATGCATTATCCATGACCTTGTTTTATTGTACGAGTAAAATATAAATTGATATAGCCATTTATTTTGATGACCATTTTATCATCCACTGCAACAATTCCACTATTGAGTCTGTTAGTTCCTGTCCCTTGGTTGTCAATTGATACTCCACTCTTGGTGGAATTTCACTAAAGGCCTGCCGTTGCAAAATTCCGTATCTTTCCAGTTCCTTTAGCCTTATTGAAAGGGTTTTGCTGCTAAAGCCTTTCATTGTTTTTTTGAACGTTAGGTATCTTACCGAATCGGTAGAGCAGCACAAAGGCAACAGAATCTCAAGTGTTCCCCTTTTTGTAATTAACGCTCTTAATGAGGATGTCTCCCTCATTAGGATATCTACATCGTATCCCTTGAAATTGCAAGACTCACTATCAGATTGAACTATTGGTAACTTGGTGGTGGCCATATTCTTGGGTCCATCAATTCCGCTAACGGCTTTAGAGTCCTTTTGTTTACCTGATTTCACTTGCTTTACTATTTTTCTCTTACCACTTTAAATAGTTTACATTGTAAACTTATGTATGGACAACAATGATATCAACATCAAAGAAAAAATCAAGGAAAGATATGGAAAGATAGCCTTATTTGGCAATTCGGATTCATGCTGCATGCCTACTTCAGAATGCTGTAGCGGAGAGGAAAGTTCTGGAGCGTCGACAATACAATCGACAGAGGCAATAGGATATAATCAAACGGAATTGGCATCCATCCCTCAGTCATCCATCCTTGGTGTGGGATGCGGAAACCCTACAAAATTTGCACACATAAAGGAAGGCCACGTTGTGGTTGACTTGGGTTCTGGTGCCGGCATTGATGCGTTCCTGGCCGCCAACATCGTGAAAGATGCTGGAAAGGTCATTGGAATCGACATGACAGACAAGATGCTTGAAAAGGCAAGACATAACGCCGAAAAACACGGCTACAAAAACGTGGAGTTTAGACAGGGGGACATTGAAAAAAGGATACCTGTTGAGGACAACTCTGCAGATATGGTTATAAGCAACTGTGTAATCAACCTCACATCCAACAAGGTGAACACCTTCAAAGAGATTCACAGAATCCTAAAGCCAAACGGCGCTGGAAGGATGGTGATATCTGATTTGGTTACATCTAAAGAAATGGACGAGCACTCAGTAAATGCAGAGGATTGGTGCAGCTGCATTGATGGCGCATTGACAAAGGAAAACTATCTCAACAGCATAAGGGAAGCGGGATTTACCAATATCGAGGTTTTGGATGAAAAGCCATACATTGAGATGGAAAATAGTGATGAGGATGGCGGTAGGAAAATTTCGAGTCTAGTGGTAAAGGCAATCAAGTAAAAACAAATCAGTCATTTAAAAATGAGACTCTCTTTCAACAACAAACCTAAGGCAGCATAAAAAAGAACATTCTGTTTGTGTGTGTTGAGAATGCTGGACGTAGCCAAATGGCAGAGGGATTGTTTAGGAAATATGCACCTAAAGACTATGAACCCATAAGCGCAGGAACCGTTCCCAAGTCTCAAATCAATCCTCTTGCTGCAGAAGTAATGAGGGAAATTGGCATTGACATTGGCAATCAAAAACCAAAGGAGCTCAGCGAGGAGATGATAAAAAATGCCGACAAAGTCATCAACATGGGATGTATGGATAAGAATTTCTGCCCTACATTGTTTGTTCCCAAAGTCCTGGATTGGGGAATAGAGGACCCAAAAGGAAAGCCAATAGAAAAGGTAAGGGAGATAAGAGATGAAATTGAGAGAAAAATAAAGGAAATGGTTGAAGAGATTGGTAAAGAAAATATGAATAACTAAAGAATTTAAATCTGACTTCAGATACGAGTATTTAAAACAAAAAGAGCGAAAGCATGATTAAATGGACAAGTCTGGTCACAGCAATAAGAGATAACATATCCCCTAATCAAAAGAAGTTTTTTGCCGAGGTAATTGGCACCTTTATTGTGGTAGTGTTAGCCACAGGTTCAGTGGTCATAGACGCCAAACTAGATGGTAAATTGGGCATTCCTTTTGTTGCATTTACACCTTTTGTGGGTGTTGCAATTGGTGTCTATTTGTTTGGCAAAGTCTCTATGGCTCACTTTAACCCCGCAGTAACATTGGGCTTTCTGATTACAAAGCATATCACAAAAAGGCTTGTAGTTCTTTACATTGCAGCAGAGATAATAGGTGCTATACTTGGAAGCATTTTTGTAAAGTATGTAATAGGGAGTGAGGCTTTTCTCGGAGCCAATTCCCCAGACTATGCTTATCCTCTGCCTTTGATATTTGGTGTCGAGATATTGGCTTCCGCTCTTCTTATGGCCGTAATCTTGGTTGTGGTGCATAAAAAAGGCTTGAGAGGTTTTGGCGGAATCGCTATTGAAGGAATTGTTGGCCTGGACATATTCTTTTTGGCATTCATATCTGGAGCGTCAATGAACCCTGTACGCTCGTTGGCACCTGCTTTATTGTCTGGAGTGTTGGCGAACCTGTGGCTCTATTGGACAGCCACATTTGTTGGCACAGCTATAATCGCGGCCCCATATAGAAAAAAATTCCTATAGCAATTTATTTTTATTCTCATTATGTTAACCTTCAAAACAACATAGAAAACAACATAAGTAGCAATTGAGAAATGATTGTAACAGGGATAACGGATGCCATTTCTTTATAAGCCAACCCGACAACAATGTTGGCTGTCATGATTTTGAATGAACAGGATAAAGAAGCGCTAGTTATTGATTTGCTAAACAGAGGACACACGGCAAGACAGATTGCAAAACAAGTGCACATATCATTTACAGACATTACAAAAATAAAAAGAAAGGTAACGGGAGAATATGTTGAAGATAATAAAGAAAAAACAAAGTCAATGGCATCTCAATGCTTTAGGATGTTTTTAGAAAACAAATCCTTGGTTGACGTGGCCATAGCCCTGGATATCCCAACAGAGCAAGTCATCAGCATATACAAAGACTATTTGACTCTTCAGAGAATGTCAAAGATTGTATCCATATTAAACAAGCATAGTGGAAGCATACCAGCTTTTATGACATGGTTTGAGTATATTGAGAAAAACAATGTCAAAGTAAAAGACATTAAAAACGCAATCGATTACATAAAAGACATGCAATCATTCCACCAACAGTAAGGGAATTGAAATTTGACGGTAATGCCTTGAGGCAGATTGAGATTCCCTAATAGACGGTATCGCGGTATTCAATACTACAAAAAACAAAAAAACAGCGCAGGATGCTTGTATACATAAATAAGATGTTAACAAAATATGTTCTGTGCGGAAGCAAACCCTAACATAAATATTTGACAAATGTAGCTATACCTGTTGTTACCATATGGACACAATTATTTTGGGATGACGGAAACACCATTAACTCCAGCAAGATAGTAGGCGGACCTTAAAACACAAATCATGGTATTGGCCAGCCATCCTAAGTTTGTTAATGTGGTTGCCTATCTTTAGATTCTAAGGCATAAGTGTTGTAAAAAGATTATTGATTCTAAATGGTAATTATATTAAATTTTAATCTTCTAAAGGTTTGAATATCAGAACTTGTGAATTGATTTAAACAGTCTGCAGTTATACTTAAAAGACAAATAATTATCTGTTTGACCATTTTCTCATCCGCTTTAGCAAGCCTATTACGGATTTTACTATCTCCAATTGTATATCAGTCCATATTCTACCCGAGGGGTAATCCCATGGTTACCCTGCCTCAAGAGATGTTCTTCTCTTTCAAGTTCCTTTAGCCTTACTTCCAATGTATTACTGCTGAACCCATTCATTGAATTTGTAAATCTCATGTACCTCACCGGTTCGATAGAACAACAAAGTGATAATAAATCTTCACAGTACCTCTTTTGTAATATTTCTCTCATCTTGGAATGTTTTTCATAAATAATTTTATATCATATCCCTGAAAGTTGCAGAGATTGTATGTTGACAATGGCTAAAACAACATAAGAAACAACATAAGAAACAACATAAGAAACAACATAAGAAACAACACAGGAATAAATTGAAAAATAAGGCATCAATTGATGTCTATATCTGTTTGCTTATAGAGCAACCCCAAATCATAGATACTATGACGGTCATGTCTGCCAAGGAAAAGGAGTTCTTGGGGGTAGACTTGCTCACCAGAGGACATTCTCTGAGAGAAATTTCCAAAATGGCGCGCATCTCATTAGGAAGATTGCATGAACAAGAATAAAAGTTGAAGGCAAGGAAGACAAAGGAAACGAACATGAAAAGGACCTCTGTCGTCGAAAACCTTCAAGTTGTTTATGGAAGGAAAGTCATTAGTTGAGGTGACCATTTCCCTTGACTTGACTCATGAACAAGCTTTGCAGGCCCATTCAGACTTTTTGATATTGCGAAACGAGATGGAGTTTATCTCAATGCTAAGGGATTAAAGGAGCGCCATACCAAGCCTACTGAAATGGTTCAAATACATAAAGCAAAACGGTACAAAGAAAAAAGACATTGCTCTAGCCATAAAGTTTGTCAATAACATAAACCACCTATTTGCGCAAAAAGAGACCTTGGAAAACAAAGTACAATCATTGGAATCCCAAGGAAACTATCTGTTAGAATGGTTTGATGAGATTAAATCTGGATACTATAATATTGGAAGAGCCCGAATGTAATTGTTGTTTTTGCAGATATTTTATATGATTAAAACAGTATAACAAATTTGAAATCGTGAAAGATAAAGGACGCAATAACAGGAATAGATGAGGAAGATATTGCCTTGACTTTAGCAGTGAAAGTCAATTCAGATTGCTTTATGTTGGAATAGATATCTTTTAGAAGGAAATCAAATCTGTAAATTTTTTTGTTTTATCATACCTTCTACAATAAGGTTTAATGATTGTTATGTGGTATTGAAAACTTTTTCTCTTGTTGTTGCTTAAGCAGGTCCTCGGCAGTCATAAATGGCAACGTATTGTTTGCTGTCACGTCGTTAACAATGTCTAATACAGTTTTGTTTTCTTTTAATGCATGCTGACTCTCAAACCTCAAAACCTTTCCCGAATCGGGCAGGGGTTTGCAATATATCTGAAAAATGGTGCCCAAATGCTTTACCTTAATCAGCCCCCTTGCGGTCCAATAAATCATCGGATACTTGTCTTTCAGGTCTGCTATGACCAAATCCTTATTGCAGTCAAATTCCTTGAGATACCATTCATTAATTTTTGGAACCACATCTAGCCTGTTGCCAATAGCGTTTTGAAGACATGAGTAGGTTTGGCCACAGCAAGAGAAAAAATCAATGAGTCCTTCAGGAGTATGTAATTCAAATGGGTCTACTGTACACTCTATAAAAATCATGACTGTGCCATTAGGAGCAACAGTATAACTGCAGCTGCGTCTTGTGGTCAATCTAACTGTGTCCTTCTTTTGCTTGTTTTTGTCGCTCAATACCGCGCCCCTAAAAAACTCATAATCTTTCAAATGACAAAGAGTTGTCTGCAACACTATACGATGAAAAGCATACTTTTTTCCAGATAGCTCTTGCAGCAACAGCAAAGAAATGTCGTTGGGCATTATCTCTTCTCTCTTGTCCAATTCTGTCTTTTTGTCTAGGACATACTTGTAGTTAGAAATGACATATTGCATTTGCTTGCCCTTTCTTTTTTCCAAAGTTAAGAACAATCCCTGTTTTTTACCTTGGTACAGCATCTTTTCTGCATTGTCTTTTCCCTTATCCAACTTTACGAGGTCACCTACTGTAATCCCTCTTCTTTCATGAATGTGAAGGGAAGCTGCAAAAAGCAAGAGGTCCCTCTCTCCCTTTGAGAACTTTTTTTTCCCCAAGCGAAGAAGATGATGAGATTCCAAATCTCTTACCACGGCCTCAGGTTCTGTAGTGGTTTCGAGAAGGACAGACCCACTCGACTTGAGTGAGTCATTGAGGGTTTGAGAAATAGTAACCTCCTCGACCTTTCCTGCTACGTTTTCTTCTGCATTGTTATGTGTTTTGGCATCATCTTCAGAGATTTGTGAGTTATGAGAACATCTTTGTGTCCCGGGAATGCAATCAAGCAATGAGGCATTTTATTATTATCTTCGATATGGTTCCTTTCCCCTTCGAATACGGCTTTTTCATCATTTTTTCCATAAAAATCAGGATTGGTGTGGCTCTTGTCCATTTCCGTGGGATTACGATGGGCATATAGTAGTAGATTTCTTTCTGCTACACTTTTCTGCTACTCTTTCATAAGAATCATAACACATAGTCTAACACCTGAAATATCAAAATCATTGCAAGGAGAACGGAATTCGATGGAAGCATGGACCATAGGCCTGTTGATATAGACCTCAGCCTAATGTTGAGTATAGAGTCTTTGTCCATCGGTAAGTTTTGGAGAAACTGGAGAAAGCCTCTTTGCTTGGGACCGAGATGGTCCCCCCCATGGTTTGGTGTAATTGATTTTCCCACTTTGACTCCTGACAAGGTGTAGAATGCTGGAGTTGATTTATAGACACGCTCTATTTTTCCTTCTTTCCGTAATTCTGAAAAGATGTTTCTTATAGTCCCATGACCATATTTGTAATCTTTACCTTCATGCTCAAAGAACAAGAAATCCGTATAGCAGAATGGCCTTTTGTCAACATAAACAAAACCAGCCATTCTTTCTTGAAAAATATCTATAGACGACATAGTTGGAGGTTATATGGGGAGGTAGGTGTCAGCGTCATCAAGGTGTCATTGCTATATACTGCCTCAAGGTATTCTTTATGCATGCTAACTCCTCACCTATTAGGTTCTACTGAAACAATTAGCCCGCTTTTTTCCAATTCTTTTTTGCATAGTTTGCAAAACCAACCACCTTTGTTTATCAAATCTATCTTAAGGAACTCGGTTGCAACATTTTTACACCCTTTTCCTGCGCAGTTTTCCAATGCCATATCCTGGGTCATGGAGACACTGGAATCCTCTTGATTATAATGTAGAAGGCAGTGGAAAATCGACTTGGATGATGGACTAGTCCAGAATTGCAGCAGATTTTGGGATTGCTTTTGCCCAAAAAGGCACACGTGAATGACATAATCAAAAGGACTGGTTTGCCCAAAGCAAAGGTGTTTGAAGCAAATGACTTTTTGGCGAAAGCGCATATCGCAAATAGGATTCAGGACAAAAAAGAGCATAAGCAAAAAATATTTGTGGAGCTTACAGACTTGGGGTTAAAGATTGCAGGCCTGCTAAAGAGCCTAGATGATTTTGAAACGATTTACAAAAATTACGCCAAATCCAAAGAGAATAATTTCCAATCAAAAAGCCACCTCAGCCCTGAGGTCCGTAAAAACGTGTTATTGAATAATGGATGGAGGATAAATGAAATCGAGGATTTTGAGCGTGATTTTGATTACGTTAAGGATTTTGAAATCGACTCATTGAATTTGCTGCTAGAGTTCTTGGTGAAGATTTATGGCATTTTTTTATTGAGGTTCAATCTCAATCTGCATGCAAAAGAGTATATAGCAAAGCTGGTCTCGGACAAAATAGCTTTTTATATCCAAAAGAAATTTGACAAAATCATACCCACAAAAGACCACACTAAATCGTGTGAATGTTGCGGACATGACATGTCTTCACAAATTTTAAGAAGAAACAAAATAAATGAATTAAATCTAGAGAACGGTAACCTTTTTTTTGACATTATCCATAACTATGTGTATCTTATGATTGGAAACAGGTTTATTGGAAACGAGACCAGGAAGATTTTATCATGCCTTTTTGATGCAATGGAAGTACCAAAAGAGTACATGAGACAAAAAATAGAAGAACAAAAAAAATCATTGGGTTCAAACGATTCAGACGAGATTGACAAGCGGTTGCTTTCATTTTATGAAAATCTATTGAATCGCCTTTAATTTCCCTAGGTCAATCTTTTCTACAATGCTTTGGAGTTTCATTTCCATCTCTTTTCTAAAAGAATTCATATCCTGGTGGTGCTTTTCTTCTAATTTTTTGAATCGGTCTTCCTCCGATTGTTTTATTTCATCATATGCTTTTGGCGTCAAAGGATAGCTACATTTGGAACAGTATTTGTTTTCAATTGCATTGACAAGTTCACACCTTGGGCAACTTTGAGCAGTTAGTTTTTTAGCCAACCTTTCTTCGGTAATTATTCCATTGTATTCAAGAATCTTGTTTTTAAGTTCGTTGCCCATTCTTTTCTTGATATAGCGAGAGCCCTGCTTGGAGTTCATCGACCACCTGACCTTCTTCTTTAGTGCATATTCAGGTAGGTAGTCGGAATCAGATGTTATTGCAGAGTGTCTTATGCAGTATGGGTTCCACTTCTTTGTTTTTATTAGGTGCTGAAGCAGTTCCAATTCCTTTATTTCAGTAATTTTCCCTGAATGAAGCAAACGTATTATCCTCTCTTTAAGCTGCTTCATGATGTCATTTAATACATCGGCTCTTATGGGCGCCCCTGTGTTTAGATTGCATATTACACTTGCATTTAGCTCATTTTTAAAAGGATGTTCATTTAGCCAGTCCCTGACATACGGAAAGGAGAATGTGAGTAGGAAAGGACCAGTTCCTGTTTTTGATTCAAATGGTATTTCGCCTTCACCATATCTCTCCCTTAATCTCAAGTGCTTAATCTTTAGAGACGCAATTTCCTGTGGTCTTGCATCTAAGTCCCAAAGCAAGGCCAATGCAGCCTTATTTCTTTTGAACTGTTCGTATTTGATTATGGTCTGAAGCTCTACCATCTCCATATTTCGGATTCAAGGTATGGGCTGATTCTTTGCTTTTCTTTTCTTTAATCATAGCAAAAGAAGGCGTTTTCCAGTCAGATGGCTCTATTGGTTCTAAATCTTTATCAATCCTCTGTTTTTCATTGTGTAGCCACCTTATGAAATATTTTATTCGTTGTAGATAGTCATTCCACGTCCTCATCCACTTTCCGTCAGGGTCTGTTTCCTTGCTTTTCATCTTTGTGTTGAGAAATGCAAGTATGTCTTCTTTTTTGGAGAGTTGGTAGAAATCTCTTGATGGACCTAAGAACTTTGCAAAGTTAATCAAGGCTTTGATGTTTTGGTTTTGGTAGCTTTCTGAGGTATTATTCAATCTAAGATAGTTATAGAATTCAAGGATTAGTTTAGAGTTTACAGGGCTTTCCAGTGATTCGAGGTTTTTGATGGTAGTGGACAGTTTCACTGGCATATCTCTTGTTGCTCCTTGTTGTCATAGATAGCGATATCCATTGTTAATTGACACATATAGTAAATAAATTCAGATATATAGACCCGTATACTTAGCGGGTTCGGTGGTATGTGAAACAAATTTGACCCGTTTTTTTAACCCAACCTAAAATGAGTATTAATGTATGGGTTTAATTAATTATAGTAGGTAAAAAAAAATCATTAAAATTTAGTTCTTGTCTGTTGTTTAGTTGTTCTTTTATTTTTTGTCTAATTATTGGATCGCTATTTCCTAGCAACCATATCTTTATTATCAAACCTATTTAGAAAAACTCGATTTATCGGGGGCATCTCTGTCCATTAGTGCCAGTTTTGCATCAAGTAATGATTCATTAACACTTTTTATCGTTGACGTGTCATCATAGTTGTTGCTGGCCAAACAATAAACTACAGCAGATAATATTGAGGCATTATTCAGTTTTTCTCCGTGATAATAATTGTCATGATATACCAAGGCAGGCGAGCGAATTGGACACAGCATTGAAGTAAAATGTGTTGCTTCATTTAGAGTTTGAGTGTCATTTCCCTCAATGCCTTCGATTAATGCCAATTTAACTGTCTTATTGTCTATTTCTAATGTATACCCATCTATTACACCAGTAACTTTGCCTTTAAAGTTATTATCTGCAAAATGAGGTTCTAATGCATTGCCAAAGTTATCGTTAGCTAATACATCTACCGTGGATACAATAATAAAAACAAATGCGATTATTATTCTCATCATCATCTCCAATCACTTATGTAAACTACATTATATTTTCTGTTTAAGCTTAATACATCTAAAAGATTCTTTTACTCTTCTCGCAATCAAAGAAACAGGAGTGGCTCGGACAATTGAGTTTCAACCAACGTCAATAATACATGGTGCTCCTTCGAGATCTACAGTTACAAAATGAAGAGTATGACCTTGGCCTAAAGTGATATAATCACTGTTGATGAAGGTCATATTTTAACTGTAAAATCATCATTTATCATTTTGGTGTGATTATCGATACAAACAAAATAACCAAATTCAAAATCTTTTTAATCGATAAATTGGCAAAACAACTGTTATAGTGGCATTGGAAAAAACAAAAAAAGAAAAAAAGATGGCATAAATTAATTATGCATTGTCTTTCAGATGCCTATCTAAAAACGCCAAGGTCTTTTGCCATGCATCTTGGGTCTCTTCAGGTGCAAAATCATCACCGGTAGGATTTGCAAAACCATGCCCTACGCCTTCATACACATAAATCTCATTAGGAATGTTAAGAGCATTAAGCGATTCCTCAAACTTGTTTACTTGATCTACAGGAATAGATTGATCTTCACTTCCGAAAATACCAAGAATTGGCCATCCTATCTTTGATAATTGCGGCCTGTCATCAATCAAGTTACCGTAGTAAATAATAGTTGCCGCCAGCGGGTTATTGGTTTCTGTATTGAGAGCTAATTGCAATGCTTGGCCACCACCAAAACACCATCCCATCGATGCTATTTTTGAAGAATCGACATTCTGCAATGAACTCAGATATCTGACTGCGGATTGTAGATTGGCAATGGATGCGTCTTGATTTTCTCTTGCCGCCCCTACCAGTTGCATAGCTTTTTCGGGTGTTGACGCCACCTGACCGTTATAAAGGTCAACAGCCAGCACAACATAGCCTTCTTTAGCTAATTCATTAGCCATATTCTTAATATTATAGTTTAATCCCCACCATTCGTGAACCATGACTACTGCAGGGAGTTTGTTGCTAGTTGTTGAAGATGTTGTTGATGTATTATTGCCCGTTGCATTTGCAGGGTAAACCAAGTAGCCTTGAGAATTAGCGTTATAGATAACAGTCTCATTTTGTATGGATAAGGAACTGTTTGATAAATTCAAAGTGCCGTTATTTGAAACAATATCTGTGGCAAGATCAGTGGGCGCCGTTGTATTTGCATTAACATTTGTATCTGTATTTTCTGTATTTTGTGCACTTGCCTGTTGCAGATCCATCAAAACACCTGAGACAGCAAATGTAAAGAGATACAATGTCATCACTATGCTAGCTGTGATTAATTTTGCCTTTTTCACAAACTAATAAGGTATATAAAATATTTTAGTTTTATCTTTCAGTAGAAGAATATGATAAAATTTTCTATTTAGGTACTTTGTAAGGTTTCTGGCCCTGTAAGTTTAAGGAAAAATCTATAGATTTATGTCTCTATATTCAATGTTCTTTCTTATTTGCATGTATAACAGTGTGTAACTGGGCAAGGTTGCGGACTTTGTTGTGTAATTCATATTCCTTCTGGGTTAATAAGAAAGGACCCCACCTGTCACTCATCTCTAAAATCAATAAATATAATGAAGTCTAACTCTGTCAAATCCCGTTTGGTAAAGGACCTAAGGTTATAACAATCGGTTGGTAAAATTTAATTTCATTGAATGTTTCACTTTGACATATACTCTAAGGGCTTTTTTATGCAATGTCATATGCATGGCATGTAGCGTTAACTGAGTCATTCCATCAATTTCTATATCCTTGTTTACATCACAACCAGTTAGTCCTTTTGCTGACAGGGGCATAATGATTCCACTTGAGTCGAAGAGGATATCATGCATCTCTGTTCTGTCTTTCCAAGGTAGGCCATAATAATGGGGATGTCCTCTTCCTCATGGATACGAAACGGATTTTCGCTGCACTTTATGTATATCAAAAGGGTTACATTGGGAGAGAAGACATATTTCACATTCAAATCCATGATACTGACCTATTCTTTGGTTATTGTTTTGGCGCCGGTAACTTGTAATCGGTCATTTGTTCTAGTTGCTATAGCTGTTGTCTTACGGCATTGTGTTTATGATTCTTATAGAGGGTAAATCTATTCTATATTAAGGTAACATAAAAAACATGTTACCATATTGTTGTTTTATTTCAACTTCCAAATCTTGATTGACCATAACTTTCCTCTAATGCTATTGTTGCTCATACATTGTCAAAGGGAAGATAAAATCTCATAGGAGCGCAGCCTTGCAGCATGATCATATATGTGCGAGACAGCCATGATTTCGTCCACTTGGGTTTTGTCCAAAAATGACTCTAGTTTCGTTTTAACAGTGGCTTGCCCACCAACAAATGAATACTTGAGCATTTGAGCATTTGGCTCACGGCGTATTTTTCTTGATTGCTCCACAAGGTGTCAATATCGTTTACGGGTGGTTGCATTGGCGAATGGCCACCTCTAATCATTTTTAGCACAATTAGTTGCAAGGATGCGAACAAGCGATTTGCTTCTTTCTCTGTGTCAGCCGCAACCACATTGACAGCGGCCATGACATAGGGCTCCTTCAGGGTTTCAGAGGGCTGGAATCTCTCCCTATAAATCCCGATAGCTGAATCAAGGTATGCTGGGGCAAAATGGCCACCAACCTACACTTTAAATAATTTTCCATCCCCATAGTAGTATGTCTTCAAACAACGCATTTAACGAAAGTCCAAATCATTTCATGGTTTTAGATGCGATCTCTCGGGGTATGAAAAAGATAGACAGTATATCAAAAGTTACAAAGTTATCCAAAGACGAAGTAGAATTAATAGTTAATGATTTAAAAAATCAAAAACTAATTTCTATGGAGATAAAGAGAGGGTTCTTTGGTAACAAGAAAACCGAAGTTCATATCACAGACACAGGACTCAAAATGTTGAATTCAAAAAAACAAGAATTATCATATAAATCTCAACGACTTCAACAGCTATATGAAACAGGAGATAGGCGTCAAATGCAGAGCATGATGGACGATAATAGAAGTTGGATGCCGATGATGTTATTTTCTGGAATAATGAGCATGGTAATGTTTGGATCTATGATGGCTTTTATGGGAATGGCAATGAATCCGGCTGAAAGCGCTCAAACTGAAGGTCAAGTAGACGAATCAGGAGGATCGGCAACTGAAGATACAGGAACAGCATCTGATACAGGCGCCTCAGACACAGGTGACACAGGTGGCTTTAGTGATATGGATGCAGGTGGAATGGACGCGGGAGGGTTTGATTCCTTTTAGTATAATCCACAGGAATAAGACAATACCAATTATCGTTCTACGCGAATGATCTCTACAATGATAACCTGATAGGTTTCAACTTTAATTTCAATTTTTTATATTATTTAATAAGATAACTAGAGTATGATTAGAATCTAATACCACCAGAATAGATTAGATCATACTATTTTTCATCAACCTTATATTATATTGGCGAACAACGATGCGAATTCTTGTCGCTAGTTAAAGATACATCATAATTTTAATCAAAAGAAGTAAAATGGAAATTGATTTCAAGATGATCATAATTCTTTGCTTTTATTGAATAAGACTATATTTTCTTGCGAAATTATAGTTCTATCCGATAAAAGCATTAATCTTTGTATAACATATTATTTAATCTATGATCATTTTGTATCTTAAGTCGTTACTATGAATAAGTATCTGGCTCGTTGGGATTAAGGCCCTTATGGTATAAGGGTTCGGTGGAAACCATGAGGATTTCCACATGGGTCAATGCCATATGTAATCATCGACAAGTCCACAAAGTGAAATTAAGCCCTTATTGGAAAATCGACATAGTTTACCAAAATGAATTCCATATGTAATAATAAAGTAATCTATTTCTTTGATGACGTGGGTATGCAGTAGATTATACTATTAATAATAATGTTCAAGATGTAAATAGAGTCATTATTTCGACCGCTGCAAGAAGAACACCATAGAAATGAAGGATTGGTAACTTTTCATAGCAATACCTGTCATAGTAGAACTTCAACAGCCACGTCAAATTTCGAATAATATTTTTTGACATCCCCTTCGCCGTATTTGTCCCTGAATTTCCTCACAACACCCTCAACACCATCACCGTCTGTTATCGGCTTTCCTTTTGCATAAGTTTCCATACCATCTAAGGAAACCTTCAACACAGAACCTGCAAGCATGTTCTTGTACCAGTTGGTGTCAGAACCCTGGACTGGAAGCAGATACAGTGTGTTGCCTTCATGGACAAACCAGACCGGCCTGGGAATTTCTTTGCCTGAATTCCTACCTTTGACGCTAAGTGTTATCTCGGTTGCCCCATCCAGTCTCTGGTGCACATCCTCTTTGGACATGGTGGTATATACTCCAATGTATGAGATATTGGTTTCGGGTTTTACCACACCTAAATGCCATTGACTAGTGTCCATTACCATTGGAAGAGACGATTACAAGGGCTGTTAAATAACATGTTCAACCAATAAAGGATGCAATAACAAACGGCAAACAAACTTGAGGGAAAGATTGCCGTCATTACTGGAGGTGCTAACGGTATTGGCTTGTCTACTGCAAAGAGGTTTGTATCAGAGGGAGCATATGTTTTCATAACAGATAGCGATAAAAAAGGGCTTGATAAAGCTGTATTAGATGTAGGCCAAAATGCCAGCAGCGGTATCCAAGGTGATGTATCGAATCTGGCAGATCTTGACAAAATGTATGACATAGTGAGGGACCAGAAAGGTCATATAGACATCCTATTTGCAAATGCGGGCATTGTACAATTTGCTCCATTGGGAAAAATCTCAGAAGAACACTTTGACAAGTTATTTAGCATCAATGTAAAAGGGCTATTATTTACTGTTCAAAAAGCACTCCCAATTTTTAGCGATGGTGGTTCTATCATTTTGACTTCTTCTATAGGAGCATCCAAAGGAGCTGAAGAGTTAAGCATATACCATGTCACCAAGGCTGCCATACGCTCGTTTGCCCGTTGCTGGATTCTTGACCTGAAGCACAGAAAGATACGTGTCAACGCAGTCAGTCCTGATACGATCGACACTCCATTCGTGTATCGGACGCTGAGTAAAGAACAAAGTGAACAGTTTCTTAATAACGTCGTGAAATCCACTCCTATGGGAAGGATGGGAACTGTTGATGAGGTATCAAAAGCCGTATTGTTTCTTGCATCAGATGACAGCAGTTACATTACCGGCATAGAATTGTTTGTCGATGGTGGTGTGGCACAGATCTGGACAGTAGAATTATAGGACCTAATAAATTGAGGATCGGGCTATGGTATTAGAGAATGAAAAACCCAAGTTGCTGTGATTAGTCACCTATTCAAATAGAGTCAACAGTATCTTATTACGCTAAAGTATTTGACTGCTTTTTGTTATTTGAATGGATAAATAAAACTTTAAAGCAAAATTTGCAATGGATAAAAAAATATGTGAACTTTTTTTAATGTCCTGTTTTGTCTTGTTATTTCTTGCAGGCACGGGCATTATAGCAAAACAAGCAATGGCACAAGGTCAACCATCGAACCAGACGGAAATAATAGTTGCAGAGACTCCAGAAGAAAAAGCCAACCTTGAACGATTTGGCAAACTGGACTTTGAAGCATGGAACAACAGAAATTGGACACTCTTTAGTGACTTGTATAGTCAAGATGTAGTAGTATATGACTTTAATGGAAATGTGACCAAAGGACTTGATCAACACCTTCAGGGGTTAAAGAATGCAGCGGCCTTACAACCAGATAGCAAGGTAATATCTCATCCGATAAAAATCGCCGCTGGTAATTGGACTGCTGTTACAGGTACATTGTCGGGAAATGTCACTACGATCGCACTCGCCCATTGGGAGGACGGTAAAATAACGGAGGAACATTTGTTTTGGAAAATGCCTTCTCAATAGGACAAACTAGAACAGAAGACCAATAAGGGGAATGGCCAAGACAGATAGATTATTTATTTATTTTTTGCTGCACCTTGCTATGGTGGTTGTCTTTGGGTTATTCCCTAATAAAGCCAAGACCTAACCTATGCATAATGACTTCGGTGGTATGTGAAACAAATTTGACCCTAATCTAGAACTCAAGATCAAAATAAGAACAGTTCTATCAACTAAGATTTGAGATTCTCTTTGATGCTCATTTCTGATTTCATTTTGATATTACAGCATGGCTTGTCATGACCTTGTGTATGAGCAACATTGCTTTGGAAAAACCTAGGGTTGACAAACCAAAGAAGTAAAAATACAAAGCATGGCAAATATTTGATGAAAGTATTCTGTTTCTTTTCCAAAGATATTAGAATTGACCTTTCCAAGCTAAATCAATTTCGAGTTAACAAGGCCAAATACTTCTACATTTATATCATATATTTATCTAGATGACTACAGCAATTATTACTGGATCTACCAAGGGTATAGGGAAATCAACAGCTATAGCATTGGCAAAAAATGGATTTAATGTAGTGATTTGTTCTCGGAATCAAAAGCAAGTAGAACAAACAGTAAACGAGATAAATTCACTTGCAAACACCAAAGGTTTGGCTATAGGCTACAAATGTGATACAAGCAAACCTTCAGATGTAGAGAATCTTGTAAAACTAGCTATAGATAAATTTGGAAAAATTGATGTTCTAATAAACAATGCTGGTATCGCATTTTACAAAAAAATGATTGATATCACTTTCGATGATTGGTCAAATACAATAAATATAAACCTGACTGGCTGTTTTTTGTTCTGTAAATATGTGCTTCCATATATGATTAAGAATAACTCAGGTACAATTATCAACATAAGCTCTGGAGCGGGAAAGATGGGGTTTCCAAAACTTTCAGCTTATTGTGCAAGTTTGGGATAATGGGTTTTTCAGAAAGTATTTCAAAGGAAGTTGCATCTACAAATATCCGTGTTATGGTTCTCTGTCCTGGCGAAATTAATACAAATTTGTTAGAAGACATCATGAATGCAGGGTTTCAATTAAGTAGTAAAAAAGAAAATCTGTATCAACCAGAGGATGTTGCAAATAAAATTTTTGAAATGATAAAAGAACACAATGCCTATAGAAACGGCCAAGTCGAGGAGTTTTACAGTGGGACGAGGTAGCACTTATGCATTTTGTCATAATTGCTCAGGATAATTTAAGTCTGATAATTGATACCATTTTTGGATTCATGATCTGATTCTATGAAGTTTACTTTGAGATAGCCATTCTTAATAAAAGAGGTAGTCATGATTTCGGTGGCATTAAGTTCCCTATGGTATAAGGGTTCGGTGGAAATCATGGATTTCCACAGGAGTATGTTATAACGCTATTTATGGATGTCAGAAATTGATTGCCGATGAATATGATAAGGCAAAATTTTCATAGTTTTTTGTCACATCCTCATTTTCTAATTGATGCTATTAGTATGGAATCATGTATAATTTTATTATTGGTATGTCACTATTGACTTAAACATAGCGTTTTAACTATCTTTTCAAGTATATTAGTGCGATTTTCTAAGCGGGTTCGGTGGAAACCATGGGGATTTTCACAGGGGTTTAGGATAGGGTATAATTGTGCTTATTAACCTGCAGAATTTCGACTTTCGCTAATTATATAGAAATTAGGACACAATATCCAAAAAATTACAAATTTACGCTACTACATATATATCAACTAATTTTTTGTGTATGCCCCCATTGTTTGATTTGAAGATGATTAAACAAATAACAGCAATTGGTCCCCGAACAATATCCTATACGGCGGCCATTGTGGCCGCCGCCGCTAACCCATAATAAAATAATAGAATAATCTATCTCTTGCTGACAAACCTATTAACAAATAACTAATTCAAACACCAAAACAAGTGCGAAATGCGGGATTTGAACCCGCGATCCCTTCGCCAGCAATAAAAAAACGGTTGTATTATTCTATTCAGCCACTTCGATTCTATAGGAGGCCAACTTCACCTGATCAGTATATGTTGATAGTGTTAGCCATTCCTATTAAGATATGGTCAAAGTTAGACGTGAATTGTTCTTAAGAGCAAGATTGAGCCTTTATAAATGAATGATGATGGGCATGTTTACGTTTTCTGATAGGAATGAAAATCTGTTTGGATCGTTGTTTCGGCCGCTGCATCGGTGCTATTTCCGTTCTATGTCAAACAATATTTCATAGTAAGCAGCTTTACAAATTGACAGAGTATGTCATTTTTACCCCCGCAATTATAATATGGGCTTAGATAATAAATAATCCCATTTATTTATTGAAGTTTGACGATATGCCCAAAGTAACTAAATGTCTCCGAATGTAACCTTAAAATAAATATAATATATATATGATATAATATTTTCAAGTTTTATTTAAATATGTTCAATTAATAATATTATCTACATTTCTTCTTTAATAATTCAATACACTTTTAAATATCTTTGCATAAGGTAATTCGACATATTACAAGTTATTGGCATTATTTGCCATAACCGCAACATTCGGCCTTTTCGGTGCGATGGTTTCAACCACAATGTCTGTATATGCAATCCACAATGATGAAGGTCACCAAGACAAATACAGCGTTGGAGAATGTAAGAGGTTTACAGGCATCAGCGAGTTTTGCCAATCCGATGAATCTAAAGATCTCTTTAAAGAATTGAGAAAGAACTAAATCTTTATCATTCTTTTTATATTTTTTTTCAATTAGATAGATATTGGATTACTTTTTCTTGCAGTCCGTTGCTTGATGTTGAAGACCAAGTAGTGGGAATGAATATTGAGAACTATTCCTTACCAAGCAACTTAAGGGACTCGGACATTTCTTTTGCCATTCCATCTAACTCATTAATTAAAATAATACCTTCATTGTTGAGTAATGGATGTTATCTTCATCCATGGCTTGGGGCTGCAGGCGCAGATGTAACACCAGACATAGCAAAGGCCCTCAACCTCACCGAATCCATGGGGTTCTTGATTATTTCAGTTGCCGATTTGAGTCCAGCCAAAAAGGCCGGAATACTGGGAGGTGATAACACAACCAACATTAACGGTCGCGACATCACACTGGGTGGCGACATTATTCTGAAGGTAGACGATGTAGAAGTCAACGATATCCAAGACATATCCAGATACATTGAAAATGAAAAAAAGATAGGAGATTCCATGGTAGTTAATGTGCTTAGGAATGGACTAATGCAGACAATCAATGTCAAGCTTGACTCAAATCCCGCGTTCTTTCCACCTGGAATAGACAAATAAGGAATACGATAACTTTGAGCAAACCCTCGATTATAGATGGAAACAGGATGCCTACAATTTGATTGCTTTTAATTGGATTATTATGGCCTTGCATTATAGGTACACAAAGCCCTAAAACAACGTCACATAACAACACAAAATATCAAAGTAATCAACAGAATCATTGTTTTTTTTTAAATGAATTCTCGAGGTATTGATTCTATGACTTGGAGAAGAGACATACTGTGAATAGATGGGTAAAAGCATTAAACAATTTAAAACTAAACAAAAAAAATATGGATTTTGAGCAAAAAAAGAAAATTGATGTCTTAACCTTTAATTAAATTAATTTCACCGTATATGATGTTTGGTGGACATGGTCCAAATGTGTCATATGTCACCATGTAGGTGGTGACATATGGAGTTTCTTGATATGGCTACAGATTTAAAGCGGAAGTGGCTCTTCTGCGACTGGCTCTTCTGCGACTGGCTCTTCTGCGACTGGCTCTTCTGCGACTGGCTCTTCTGGAACCGCGGGTATTTCTAATCCATTTGCTTGAAGCTGAAGTGCAATATTATTGCAAGACAATTCTGTAGCAACACCAGATACACATTGTGAATCTTGTTTTGATGCTTGTAATTGTTCTATTTCCTGTTCTGCTTCTCCGCCTCCGTCTTGACCCAATGCTTGGTTCTGTGCATATGACATGCTAACACTTGTACTGAATATTCCGGTTGCTAGCAAAAAGACTGCAACTATACTAATATATTTTAACATTAAAAATTGGATGTGGTTATGTAATAAAACGGATTGGTATATGTATAGTGTTAAACTTCTATTTGAAAGAAACATAAAAAATTATAATAGAAATTAAAAAGGATATAAATTGTAGAATTTTCAGTTAGTTTTTAGTAAATTAAGCAATAATCTACACAATACGGATATTTTGAAAATTGATAGGTCGGAAACAGGAGATAACACCCATCATTTAAAACTATCTACAGAACATTTGAACCATTAGAACATGTCTATAATATATCCCCTAACAATAAAAATACTTATGAAGAACTAATAATTTTTTTTAATACATATGTTATATATTGTATGTTCCAAAAGTTCTTTGTAATAATAAGGTCGATATATCCTTATCACTCCAATAAGAATCCGAATTAAGCTTTTTGGTAGAACATCTCCAAATGTTCTATCGTGTTTCACATGTCCTAATTACACTACTATATATCATTTATTGAAAATTGGGATATGAAACACATCCAAGTTGCTGGACGTACACAACAAGGCGGCTTTAAACATAATTAATTGGCCACCATAACACTTGCATTATAGGTACCCAAAACCCTAAAACAACGTCACATGGCAATACAAAACATCAGGGAATCAACAGAATCATTGTTTTTTAAAGTTATTATCATATTAATATACCGTATTGATCCTAAGCAAAAGGGAAAAGGAGAAGTTGGTGAGAAAACTTGCCAATGAGGGCAAGACAACCAGAGAAATAGCTAAAGATGTCCGCATATCGTTAAGATCCATAGGACAGATTCTGAATAAAGTAACTGGCGACTATGTTGTAGAGGATGAAAAACAAAAACTACAATCCAAATCTGATTATGCCCAGGCCTTTCAGATGTTCCAAGATGGGCGACCCCTTATAGATGTCGCAATTGAACTGGACATTGAAAGTCCAACCGTTATATGCTACTATGAGGATTATCTAAAATTAGTAAATATGCGAAGGTTGGTGTCTATACATAATGATGTGAAGGATGACCTGTCGTTGTTCCTACAACTGTATGGACGCATAAAAAAGAGGGGCTGAATAAACATCAGATAATTGAGCTTTTGAAAATTCCCAACCACCTTTTGGACCTTGGCAAAAAAGTGGACCTGTACAATAACCACATTTGGAGTCTGCATGAGCGGAAACTCAAACTTGAAAAGGAAATAGAGGAAAAGGTAAGGATGCTACTGGCACTTTAGCGTGTTTTGCTTGATTCAATTTATGAACTATCACAATAAAACGCAGTGTGTAAGACAACGGCATATTCCACATGATCTAGAGTTTTTGCTATTTGGATAAAAAATACATCATCTCTGAGAATCTAAAAGGTATGGTCAGTACGTATTCATGGTCAATGCCTGCAGAGTCTAGATGTTCCTTAGATAAACTTTCTCTCAAAATGGTAGTGGTAATGACAATTCTCTGGCTTGGGTTTTTTCTGTGTATTTCTTTTGTGATGATAAGACCGGGTATGTCAAAGAGATGGGTGTTGATAATGACAATATCAAAGTTGGTGTTGTTTGTATTTTTAAATAAGCGGCTTAGGCATGCTTCCCCACCGTCTACTATCTACATATCCAAACCAAACGAATCCAAATAAGTCTGATAGAGATACCTTAAGTCATAGTTTGATTCTGCAACAAGAACCCGAATTCGGTCGTGGGCCTGTCGAGGTAATGACGGTCATCTTTGTTGTTTCTTTTTTTATCATCATGATGTGATTCTACTGCTGCTTTGTTGGCAAGGTTTTTTGAGACTTTACATGATCAACATCCGTATTGATGTCTTCGTATGAGTAATACTCTTTTCTATCAGATGCTGTACATGAATTACAAATACCTTTTCCCTTCTTTATCCAATTATGAATAACTATGATTAATTAAATAGTACAGTTATCCTTTGTATCAGTCTGTATTATAATTATACAATAATTGACAAAAAAGATAAAAAATAAATGAATGAATTTATGTGAGTGCGTCCTTTATTTTGTTTTTTGCCTTGTTCAATGTTTCAGAACTTGGCTTCCCCTCGGCATGGTCTGCTGTGGTTTCGGCTTTAGCGTTAAAATCTTGTTGACTGTTTTTCATCTTCTTTGTTGCATCATCTATTATATCGCTCATTGACACCTATTACCCAATATGGTTTATAAATATCGCTATTGCTATAGGCATACTACTTTATCCTAAACAAGTTAACAGGACCGTTGTAAGCTGTTTATTTGGTGGCGCTCTGAAGCACCGCTGAATTGACATGGCTTTGGATTATGGACATTGTTTCAAACATGCGTTCTTTCTGTTGGCTGCAATAGGGACCACCTACGTATCAGCGGTTTGGTCAATAATAATGCCAACTCAAAATTCAGTGTATCCTAAATTCATTATAGAGTAAGTAAACCCAAGAACAGATAATATCCGCCTAACATGACCATAACCCCAAACTTTCACGCTAACTATGGCTTTGGGCACTGATTCATTTGATGTATACTATCTGTTAGAATTCATTTGTTAAGATGTTGTATCTCTACCTAATCAGTCAAAAACTATTTAATTTACAAAATATCATAATAATGCCTTGGGTACACCGTTGGATGACTATATAGAATGGATGGAAAAATACAGGAAGGATTATGAACACTTTCATGCCAACTATGATGAGCTTTACAGTAAACATAAAAACGAGCTTGTTGCCGTAAAGAACCTAAAGGTCTACCATGATGCCAACCCAATTAAGCTGTTGGAACAAATAAAGGCAGAGGGTGCTGATACCGATCATGCTTTTATAGAGTTTATGGGCGATGTTTCCAAGAAAATATCGTAACATCGAGTATTCCTAAATATGCGTGGCTAACACCAACTTTAACCATCAGTAACTTTTTTTATACTTTCTTGCTTTAGCGGTGGTAGCGCCGCTAACCTGTTGTGATGACAATGGATTATGAACGTTGTTTGCTTGCATTGATTCTAACCGCTCAAAATATGGGCCAAACCCAAACACACATCCTTCAACCGACATGCTATTTAACCACCAATTGTATGACGAATGAACAAACATTGTCTCTCATCTGTTTGCGACTTGTTGCTTATGCGTAAACTTGGCCTCCGCAACCAAATACTTATAAAATAGAGGGTTAACAAACCTGATGGTTGGCATATATTTTTAGTTCATCTAGAAACGCCAGTCAATAGACACCATCCAGTTTGAAGGTTAAATAAAATCATTAATTTCCACAGTGTCAAAATCGGTCCATATGTTATACCCTGTAAACACAAACACCTGAAAGTGAAGGTGTGGGATATAGGTATAGCCCGTCATGCCAACTATAGATATCTCATGTCCCGCTCGAACCTGTTGGCCTGCCCTTACCTTTGCGCTGTTACGCCTTAAGTGGTCATACCTGGTATGTTCCCCGTTTTGGTGCATGATTGAGATAAAATTGGTATAGTTCCAATATGACGGATCAGGACCTCCAACATTGGAGTCATCCTTGACATATGTGACCGTGCCATCCGCCGCGGCAAGGACTGGTGTGTTTTGCGGAACAATAAAGTCAACTGCGTTTCGTAGCTTGCCAATATGCGCCGGAGATGTTCTGTCGATTCGATGCAGCAGGTTTTGTGGCACGGGTATTCTGTATTTGTTCTTGGTGCTCATCAGAATATATGCCCTATTTTTGCGGTTTGTTTAATAAATTATAAAAGGAAAACAAGCAGTTGAACCCATTTTTTGCATCTTTTAAAAGCAAAAGATAATTTAGGTCATGCTATTTTTTATTGT
>JADDOW010000040.1:1098-2927 GCA_016782225.1 Nitrososphaeraceae archaeon | reverse complement strand
AATTAACTCATATTAAATACCCGAGGTTTACATTTGTAATTTACTTGATAAGGTATAATTAATAACATTACCTCTCATCCTTTTGGTTTTATTCTTTTTACTTTCTTTTTTGTGACACAAAGGTAAGAGATTAAGTTTTTATAACATCCATTAGTATATTAACATATCATTGACTAATAATGTGTCCATAAACATTCAAAAACTGTCACTAAAGGCAAAACTGTTTAGGGGTTTGGCAGACAGCACCCGTCTTTCCATTCTGGAGGCATTAAGGGATGGGGAAAAAAACACAAGTGAAATCGTAAAGGAAACCACCCATAACCAGTCTAATGTGTCCAATCATTTGGCGTGTCTTTTGGACTGTGGGTTGGTAAAGAACAGAAGAGAGGGAAAAAACATCTACTATAAGCTAAACAATGAAAAGGTGTTAAGATTGCTCGAGGAAAGCGATGCGGTTTTATCTGAAATTGTGAGTGGCCTGTATCTTTGCGTAAACTATAATGATGAAAATGCAAAGGGAAAAAACCAAAATGAAGAAAATTAGCCTTTCATCAGACACCAACTTTGGCAACAATGAAAAAGATGGTATAGGAAACAAGAAAGAATGCCTTAACGAAATAAAGGAAGAAGATGGCTGTGGGTGCTGCAGTGGACCAGATTTATCGTTTTTAAAAACTCCATCTGCCCAATCAACAAATTCATTGGCAGAGCAATCAGTTTTGGAGGAACAGGAAAAAGAACGTGAGATAAAGGAGAAGAGAAAGGACAGAAAGGACAGAATTCTCATTCTGATGGGACTTGCGTTAACCATTCCTTTGGTCACAATAGAAATATTGGAGTTTTACAATGTTGCAGGGATTGATGTTGTAAGCACAGATTACATTCTTCTGGCATTAGCAACCCCAATTCAAATACTGTTGGGGGGCCCATTTTACAGGCGCTTTTTTGGTTCCCTAAAGAGAAGAAGTGGCTTTACGGTGGACACATTAGTTGTGTTGAGCACAACCGTTGCGTATGCTTACAGCATAATAGCTATGTTTACAAATCAGGATATCAGATTCTTTGAGGCCTCTGCCTCTGTGTTGACAATATTTACAATTGGTGAGTATGTTGAAAGCAAAGCTTTGGGGACTACCACAGAATCCATAAAAAAACTCCTTGCCTTAAAGCCCAAGACCACCGTAAGAATCAGGAGAGGCGATGGAAAGCAGCAGCAGCAGCAGGAAGAAGTAGTCAATGTTAATGATTTGGTTACTGGGGATGTTTTTATAGTAAAGCCTGGGGAGAACATTGCAACAGATGGCATTATAGTTTACGGGAACTCATCAGTTGACGAATCCATGATTACAGGCGAGTCCATTCCTGTTGATAAGGGCGAAGGAGATAGGGTAATTGGCGGAACCACGAACAAGAATGGCTATCTGCACATCAAGGCAACAAGTGTGGGAAGCCATACCGTGCTGGCAAACATAATTGAAATGGTGGTAAAGGCAAAAGCCAGCAAACCATCAATCCAAAGGATTGCAGACAGGTGCGCAAAATACTTTATTCCTGTTGTCTTGGGTATTGCTGCCTTATCCTCTCTGTATTGGATGCTTGTGGCGCAATTTCCAATCCAGTTTGCTGTGACTGTTTTCGCAACGGTCCTGGTTGTGTCCTGCCCATGTGCTTTGGGAATTGCAACTCCGATGGTTATATCATTGGGTGTTGGCAACGCCGCAAAACATGGTGTGTTAATAAAGGGTGGAAAATACCTTGAAAAACTGGCCTCAGTTGACACAATAGTCTTTGACAAGACAGGGACTTTGACCAAGGGAAAACCCGAAGTA
>JADDOW010000040.1:0-983 GCA_016782225.1 Nitrososphaeraceae archaeon | reverse complement strand
AGAAAGGGATACAGTTTCTTGAAGTCAGTGGATTTAACGCAATCACAGGACAAGGGATTGTTGCAAAGCACAAAGAACAGAGGATAACTGTCACAAGCCCACAAAGCGCAAATAACAATTACCTAAACAAAATCACCAATGAGATTCAATCAAAGATATACGAATTGGAAACACAAGGCAAGACCGTAGTAACAGTCTTAATTGAGGACAAGCTGATAGGGATAATAGCGGTTGCTGACACGCTAAGGGAGAATTCGGTAGAGACAGTTAAACAGCTTCAATCAATGGGTAAGGAGACAATTCTCTTGAGCGGTGACAACAAAAGAACGGCCAATGCCATTGCCAAGAAAGTTGGGATAAAAAGTGTTCTGGCAGAGGTGTTGCCAGAGCAAAAGGCAGAGAAGATAAAGAGTTTGCAAAATGAAAAAAAGAAAAAGGTAGTGGCTATGATAGGTGACGGCATCAATGACGCACTTGCCCTGACCCAAGCCGATGTGGGAATCGCAATGAGGTCAGGAACCGATGTTGCGATGGATGCGGGACACGTGATTCTCATGAAAAATGACTTGTCCGACATTGTTTATGCGTTTAAGCTAGCCGAATATTCCCTAAACAAGATAAAGCAAAACCTGACAATGTCTTTTGCCTATAATACCATAACAATTTCAATAGCTGCTGGCCTTTTCTATGGCATGACCAATTCACTTATACTGACTCCCGCATTGGGGGCACTGGGTTGGGTTATAAGTGACACCTTGGTGTTTGGAAACTCGCTGTTGTTAAGGCGATTCCAAATACACAGGTAACATTAGGAATCATTTTAAGCGCGATACACAAACACCAAACAATTCATGTATTAGTTTTTTTTGAGTTTGATGGCGGCTACAAGATAAAGCGTCACAGGCTATTCATATTCTTCTTTCATCCATAGCATGTTAAAACCCTCTTTGTCAATCAAATCGAGTGTTTCCTTTTCTGAGAAG
>JADDOW010000069.1 GCA_016782225.1 Nitrososphaeraceae archaeon | reverse complement strand
TGATTGAAATGGAGCATCTTCAAGCTATAGATTTATCGTTAAGTTAACAGTGCCGAATATTCCCTCTAAACATTTAGTTATTACTTTGATTCATCTAATGATGGGAAATTCCAATGACGAAAGAGATTGATTCTGTAGAATTCAGCGAAAGAGAATCAACCTTCCTGAAGGAACAGAGACTAGGTAGACTCGCTACGGTCTCTTCATCTATGCAGCCACATGTAGTGCCAGTAGCTTTTGAGTTTGATGGCAGTTGTATATACTTTGGAGGATGGAACCTCGTAAAAAGCCAAGTTCAAAAATATTCTACAAAATAACAAGGTGGCGTTTGTGGTGGATGATTTGGTCTCGGCCAATCCATGGAAACCAGGGGGTATAGAGATTAGGGGAATTGCAGAAATACTGCGTGGAAATGATTATGTGAAGATTGTACCTATGAAAAAATTAAGCTGGGGAATGAATGATAAATGATTTTATTCTGATACATAATATTCGAGTTATTCTTATTCAATCTATCTGAAACATCATTTTTTATTTATCTAATGGAATTTGCTACATTGTATTGTTTTTTATATTGTTTATTATGTAAAATGGTGTTTCACTTTTTACTGTCACAAAGCCTGTAACATTATATAATTTGCATTTTCATTACGTGAAAACGCTTGTTTATGCTATAATTTGTTTGATCTGCTACTGTCAATGAACCTTATTGATTTAAATGTATTATTTGCTCTAGATCTGAGGCCTACCGACAATGTTTTTAAATCCTGCCCATAGTTATTAAAATAGAATCTCCATTTGCCTGATAAAGAGCCTGTTCTAAACAAGAAACAAGAATCGGAAAAGTGGAAAAAAATGGCAGATGATCAGAATGTTAAACCCATAAAAAATGTGGTAATTGATAAAGGCGATGATTCGATAACAAATAAACCAATAGCCGTAACTATAGATCCAAAAACAATTGTGGATCGAACACAAGAACGGTTTTCTCGAGCACTGAAAAAGCGTTACCAATACGAATCAAACTTAGAACCTGCTCAAAATTTTCTTCTTGATCATGTGAATTCCAAGATTTCACTTGTGGTAATGTATGCTGATTTGGTTGGCTCAACCAACATGAGCATGACTTTACCTATAGATAAAATGGTCACTATAATCCGAGGGTTTGCATATGAAATGTTTCACATAATACACCTCTATGAGGGTTACGTGCTAAAGTATGTTGGCGATGCAGTTATAGCATTCTTTCCATCAAACCATGACAAACTGCTTGCTTGCAATGGGGCAATACAATGTGCAAAATCCATGATAACTGCAATAGAAAAGGGAATCAGCCCCGCACTGAATCAACAGAATTACCCGGATCTAAGGGTAAAAATAGGACTGGATGAGGGTAAAATGTAATTATCCCGCATGGACATGATAAAATCTCCCATATTGACATTCTGGGCTATACTATGAATAAAACTGCAAAAATAACCTCTTTGACATATCCAAATACGGTTACAATAGCCGAAGATGTATATGGCGCTTTGCTCCCTCAAATGAGAAACGATTTCAAAGAAGTTAAATTTGGTACTGAACGGTGGAAATACGTCAACAGCAAAACTGGGCAACCATAGAAACTCTATCAAATATGCAGAAAAGTTTGCTTTTAAACTCCAAATTTATATCCTTTTTTCCAAATCATGCAAATATTATAATTATAGATATCCAATCACATTTTTACCTTAAAAAGAATAGTCTATTTTATGTGGTTTGTACAGCTATTGAGGCGTCAACTAACCATTCAATAACACGGCATTTTCATTGAATATGTTTTTGATATAGGATTTTCTTTCCTCTTTGGATTTTTATTATTCTTGTGATTGGAATTAATTGAAAATTTTCGGATAAGGTAATGAAATCCCTTAGGTTGACTTGTTTAAAGTTCTCAAAATCTCTATAGACCACGAAGTAGTTTGAGGGATTGTCCGCGTACAAGGCTTTGCTAAATATTTCCTCTATTTTGCCTTTTTTGGGCATTATGCAACAATAAAAAAATATTGATATGCTTTAATGCGCTTCGTGATTGTGCTTATCTAATTCTTCAAGTGTATCAAATGCAGCTCCACATTGACAATCATATTTTTTGTTATCTTGAGACATTATACGATTATCATATACAAACTATTTATAGATATTGCCTTTTGACGACTAACTATATCACTTATTTATTCTCAGTGTTTTAGCCATGTATTCAGCAATGCTCAAATACTTACTAAATAAATCCTCTTCCGCATTATAACTTTGAGGTTGACCTTTGTGTATTGCACCCGTTTCAAAAACCTTGCGCTCTTGCCCGTCATCTTGATAGGTAAATACTAGGCGATATGCTTTTTCACCGGAAATAGTTGATTTTGTAGTATCTCTCTCTATTATTTTCACATCTTCAAATCCGGAATCCTCTGACATGTAAGAATTAATAACATCGTCCAAATATTGCTCTATGTTGATTAGTTGAACTGAATTGTCAATACCCACCTCAACATAGACTGCTACTGTATCTTCATCGTTAGACTCTATAATTGGATAAATGCCTGCGATTGATGTCAAGTAATCGCCTGGAACATCAACCACCTGTCCTATTTCTAGTTGCCAGCTCCGTGGATAAGCAATTTGCACTCCATATGTAGGATCATTATAGCTTGTCCAAGCCGAAGATTGATCAAAGGACGATCGGATATCAACTATGGATAACATGAGAACAATGCCTCAATGACCGTTAATGTGCAAATGACAACATATGTATACCTTACAATGAATCTTACACTTGCTTAATAGAATTTTATATCTATTGTTATTTGGGTTGTTTAATTAACTTTGGTTTCCAATTATGTCTTTTTGTTCTTTTTGTTCTTCTTATTCTTATTTTTCTCATCATCCAAATCATGTGGCCTCAAAGAATACATCTGGTTAGATGTTATTGTATTCTTTTTACTTTATTCAAACATAATCAAAAGAATGATTTGTATTGTCAATGTTAAAAGCGCTGATGCACCATTGCCATATGGCTTGGCAGTTTTAACAAGGTTTTGAGCTTTTATTATATGATAATTTATCTTTATGTGAATTAATTTGATTCAAATAAAGTTTTATTATGAAGGATAAAATTACCCATTTGTGGATCGATTTTCTTCTTATTCCTTGCAACAATACCAATAGCATTCTTGTCCTTGACTGCGTACTCTTTTGCTCAGCAGCCCCAGTGGGAAACATTTAATGAAAATGACACCGGCTTATCCATGCAAATACCAACCAACTGAGTCCCTCAGAGAATACCTGAAGAGAACAATGCCTATCCTATTGGGGTTCTTATTGAATATCCAACAGAAGGCGAACCTGCACAAGGTGGTTCATTTGCCTGGCTAGAGGTATACGGTTATAAATCATTACACTACGATCCAAAAGATTCGATACAGGTTGATTGACTCCATTAAAAGTGCACCAAACTTTAAGTTATTGCAACCAATAGAATGCATCAAATATACCTTAAACAAACTACATACATGCTCTTATGTGGCATCGATTAAAATGGAAAATACTAAAACATATAACACATTAGAAATTTTATCAATCAGTTCAAATGGAATTGAATACTCCGCCCATTTTATTGCATCCAACAATCTCTATGACGTGTTCTTGCCCTCTGCAGAATACATGGTAAAGTCCATTTCGATGACTCCTGAAATAGTTACATCTGTTTTAAATGTCACTTCTGCTAGGAACAGGTAATATTTTAATCCAATTCCCAAAACACTTCGAAGACAGATAATGCACTTGTGTTTATCCTATCCAAGTTATGATGGTTACCTTTGCCCTGTCTATCAATCCTATCTGCCCAATGTAGTTGGAGATTAGCAAACGCTGCCAGATGTCCAGTTTGTGATGGAAAAAAAATCTGTATATTGTGTTTGGCTGAATTGCCCTTTTGGTTTTTTGTGGTTTACGCAAATGATGTGAATATATACTCTACTTGGTAAATCCAAAACCTCTGTATCAGCACAATAGGGTTTTGAAAAGAATAGTTAAACTGTTGTTGTTTTGCCATAAATACATGAGACTGTTTTTCCTAAATGTTACTACAAATAGATAATATTTTAACAGTGGGTTTTTTAATCAAAATTAAAAAAACAAAACAAAATTAAAGATAGCCAATATCTATAAAAACTGATTGTCGATCTATGTCAATGTATTGTTTAGCGATTGGATGTCTTTGGCTGCCGTGTTGTTGACTCCTTGGCTTACATTCCCTGCGGTCTGGTTGAAATGGGTGGTTGCGTTGTTGGTGAGGCCCATCAACCTTTTCCCAGGCGTTTCTTAGTTTTTCGCTGGCTGACTGGGTAAACTCACGGATTTCCTGGCCAATATTGACTAAAGTGCTTTGTTGCGCGTTAGCTGCTTGTGTAATCGGAATTAAAAATACTGAAAATGCCAATAACGGTAATAGATAGTTCAGATATTTTGGATGGGTAGTTGTGTACTTAAACCTTTAACTGTTATGAATCAAGCCTTTAGAAAGTATACTGTGGCATTCAACTATCCGTATCTACACCATATTGCATATTTCAAAGCTTAGTATCAATTAACTCAATGAATCTGTCTTTTACCCAATTTCTTTCAGATAATTGATCGTATTTTAAATTGTAAGTGGTTGTGCCTGTTCAATCAACTTGTCCACTTTTTGCTTTGATGTCGATGCCTAGAAATTATCAATAATGCCAGTCAAGTCTTTTGTGTTGCAGCATTTGTTGCATAAACCAAGTCAACTTGAATAGGTGTATGCCACCAATTGCTTTGCTTGCTCTTTTTTTATAGGGGGTTGATTTCCTTGACTTTAGACTTGGGGAAGCGAATAATGTTGCCTCCAGGATGCATTCTATATTTTTAGAAGCATTCAAATTAAAAATTTATTTTATTTGTTGTTCCTAAGATGCTCTTTAATTTGAAAATAACACCTAAACCATCCACTAGACTTTTTTGCTACCTCTTCTAATTTGCCCTGTTCTTCAAATAAATGGCCTGCTCCTGGTATGATCACTAATTTTTTATTTTTCACTTTCTCTAGATGGTCATCAAGCACTTTTTTATTCCATTCGATAATTTGTTTGTCTTTTTCCCCTACTATGAATAAAGTAGGACAGTTTACGCTCTTTAAGGCCGAGTATTTGAGGGACAAATCTACTCTTCCGCCTCTAGAAACGATAGCACTAATATCATCAGACCTTTTATCCGCTGCAATTAAGGCCGCCGCAGCTCCCGTGCTAGCTCCGAAGTACCCTAATATCTTTTCTTTTGTGTTTTCTTGTTTAAGTAGCCAATCTGTAACAGATGCTAGCCTATTTGCTAAAAGCTCGATGTTAAACCTATGTTCCCTTGTTAATGTGTCAACTCTCTCTTCCTCCTCTGTTAAAAGGTCTAACAGTAATGTGGAAACACCATCATTATTTAGGATTTCAGCGACATATTTGTTTCTGGGACTATGCCTTCCGCTGCCGCTTCCATGCGCAAATATTACAAGCCCTCTGGAATCCTTAGGGATTGCCAGATTGCCCTCTATTTTAGAGTCCTCGGAATTTTCCCTTATTGATATCTCAATAGCGTTTTCTTCTATCTTGTATGCCATGTATTTTGTACAATAAAATATTGTTTATTTTAAAAGATATGATTTTCTATTTTGGTTTTATTCGACCTCTTTTTTTCATATTGGCTGTTACAAATGCAAGTTACGCAGATTGTGATCTTTTTTACAGGTTAAATCAAAGCATTAGGTTTTCCAAATTGTATTTCAAAAGTGGTCTCTCACTGAGATATTTTTTGATGTGTATTCCTATTGTCACAAGGAGTTAGATGTCAATTTTTAGGGATATCTCAATTTTATAATTACAAATGCTTTGTTATTGCTGTTATGGCGCATTTGTTGTGAATGAAAATATGCTATTTCTATTTGGTGAGATAGATACAACAAAAAATTTTAGAGACTAGGTAAAAAACAATGTATTATATAAATGAGTTATAAAATAAAAGAGGAAAGCAATCCAAGACATAAAGAATCAAGAAATACGGAAAATGTTCTTGTTATGCAAGGGGGTGGCTCACTCGGAGCTTTTGCATGTGGGGTATATAAAGCATTGGTAAAACAAAATATACGAATAGATGTAGTTGCCGGTACCTCAATTGGGGCTGTAAATGCGGCAATAATTGTTGGAAGCAAAACAGATCGTCCTGAAAAAGATCTCGAGGATTTTTGGATGGAGATTGGGGAGAGCAATTTTCATATAATTCCAGACTTGTTCGTTTACGATTGGGATGGTCATGATAAAAGATATTTACTAAAGAGAATATCCTCTGCTTCAATAAATGCTGCATTTTTTGGGGTTCCAAAGATGTTTGTTCCTCGATGGCGGTGGTGGAATATTTGCAACACTATGAATACTATGCCCGTAAGAGAAGAATATTTTGACCCCAGAAACTGGACATATGTATATGATCATTCTCCGTTAGCGAAGACACTTGATAATTACATAGATTATAAAAAGCTAAACCTTGCCGCAACAAGGGAGGAGTTGCCCTCTGTTCTTCGGCTTATTATAACCGCGGTAAATGTAATGACCGCAAAACCCCTTGTTTTTGATAACACACAAATTGAGATTAAATCAAAACACATTCTAGCCAGTGCGGGTTACCCAACCTATGGATTTCCATGGGTTAAAGTTGAAGATGGTGTATACGCTTGGGATGGGAGCTTGCTGAGCAATACTCCAATAAGAGAAGTACTTTATGTGTCACCACGAAACGACAAAAACATATTCATAGTTGAAAACTATCCCCAAAAAATCGACAGGCTTCCTTCCAACATGATTGAAGTCACCAATCGTTACAAAGACATTTTGTTCAGCGACAAAGACATGTTCAATATACAAATGTCAAAGTTGGTTACAAGGCAAATACAGCTTATCGAAAAACTATATGACATATTTGAGAATTTTACCGACCACTCCAGGATTGGTCCTGACGAAATAAACAAGATAAAAGTGGAGTACAAAAATTTGATAGAAAACTATGGCGCAGAAATAAAGTCAGTTACCAGAATAATAAGAAGCGAAATAGAATCACCAAATATCTTAAAAAATGCGGACTTTTCTTCTAAAACAATAAAGGAACTAATAGAGCAAGGTGAAAGAAAGACTTTGGAAAAGTTATCATATTGTAAATCAATGGACTATGATTTTAACATGTAAGATTAGTGTTGATGTGTTAATTGCCTGATGTGAAAACACAAAACCCTGTGACCGTCCAAATAAATCATCCATTATGCATAATTATTTGAATTTTATGTCGCTAATAGCATATCAAAATATTAATACTGTGCAGTATAAATTAAAAAATGGATATATTATAAGAGAAAACAAAATTACATAATGGAATCTATAATATTCTTTATTGTTTCAGTGGTTTAGATTAACCGATAAAAATGCTTGCCATTATTTATCTACAAGGCGTTACAATTGGTTTATTTTACTTTTTGATCTAGCATCTCTGCATGATGATTTTGATCATTTAATCCTTATGATAAAGACCGATTAATTAAAAAAATTAATGCGATAAATTAAAAGGCGCGTTTTACGTAGATATGTATGCAGTAAAATAAAAAAATGAAAGAATATTATACCTATTATGAGAATAATGACGAAGAGGGTGCGGATAGATCCATTTCTAATGCATCTGCACAAACATCAGGTTCAGACAAAAATCAGCATATATATCGTAACAGGTTAGTTCATGTAAAAGATTTTAATGAAACATTTGAATTAGTCAAGTCAGCTGTTGATGCTAAATTTAAAATGCATAGGGCTGGATTAAGCCTGGTATTGCAAGTATTGCCAACACAACTTGGTGCGTATCATATTTTGGGTTCCAATATGATTATAATGAATAAATGGATCTTGGATATAATAAAATCAAAGAAGTCTCTGTTAGAATACAATGCTTATTTGTTTATGGTCTTGTGTCATGAGTATTTACACAGCTTTGGCATAATTGATGAGAATCAGGTGAGAAAAATGACGTATGAACTGTGTGAGTATTTGTTAGGTGAAAATCACCCTTCAACACTGATGGCTAGACATCAACCCTGGAAAGTTTTTCCAGAACTACAATTATACCAATCAAATAAGATTGGAAATAGCTTTGAAATAGTAAAAAACTTTGACAAAACAACACAATCATATATCAATTAATATGTTTTTTAAATTACATTTTATTGCTGAATCATTCGCATAACTTGACAAATGTTACTGATTGGCATAGTTTTGTTTTAATGTATGTTGTTATTTTTGTTGTATGCGCTACATAGTTCTGGATCAACGAGGCTTCATTTTAAAATGCACCCTTGATAACTAATTTTAAATTAGTTTTGATGGCTATGAGTTTAAAATATGTTCTGATAAATGATGATTTAATGCACGGTTTCATGATGATGATTTTTAAAAAAGTTATTTATTCTATTAACCGATAATATAATTGAGTTTGGGTAATAGAGATGATGCTTCTTACACCAAGAAAGCTAAAATAGATAATTCTGATTTAGAGTTTGTACAAATAAGATACACTGATCTTTTGGGAAAGTTTCTTGCGAGATATGTCAAAACCGATGAGGAACACATCCAAGATATTTTTAGAAAGGGTATTGGATTGGATGGCTCATCTGTGAAAGGTTTTGCAACGATCGATGAGTCCGACATGTTGCTTTTTCCTGACAGAAAGACATTAAGAAGGATACCATTATCTGAATTTGAGGTAAATGCCGTAATAGCTGATGTTTATAATGGTTTTAATAAGGGCAGATCTGCCAAAGACCCTCGATATGTTTCTCAGGCATTAGAAGACCATCTTGCAGTAAATCAAACTACTTGCCAAATTGGGGCAGAAGTTGAATGTTTTGTATTTGACGAAATAATATTTAATATGGGTGATGGCGATGCAGGCGACAGTGGTAATGGTAACAATAGTTTTCCCCTTTCTAAAGATGTATCTATACTATCTACAGAACAATATGGTATAGGAAAATATCCAATACGTCAAAAGGCTGGTTACGATGCACCCGCATTTCAAGACTCGTTAATAGAATTTAGATTTGAAGTTGCAACTGTATTAGAAAAATATTATGACATTGAAGTTACAAATCTAAACCATGAAGTAGCCAGCAGCGGCCAAATAGAGATAAACTTCCTGCATGACTATTTAACAAAATCTGCTGACAATGTCCAATTATATAAGGATGTGGTTAGAAATGTGGCAAAAAAACATGATAAAGTTGCAAACTTTATGCCAAAGCCAATATTCGATGATAATCCCAAAAAAAGCGATAATGGTTCTGGCATGCATGTCAGCGTAAGTTTATGGACAAAATCATCGGCTAAGAATACTAATCTGTTTTATGATGAAACGGATGATTATGCAGAACTTAGTCAAAATGGACGCTATTTCATAGGGGGATTACTTGATCATGCTCAATCATTATCTGCAATTGTGACCCCAACGCTAAATTCATATAAACGAATAGTGCCGGGATTCGAGGCACCGGTGTATGTTGCATGGTCTAGGGGAAACAGATCGGCTGTGATAAGGGTTCCAATAAATGAAAAAGGAAGTGCCACATCAAAAAGGGTCGAGTATAGAGCTCCAGACCCTTCTGCAAATCCTTACCTTGCATTTTCAGCTATTGTAGCAGCTGGGATTGATGGAATAAACAAAAAGACTGATCCCGGAAATCCTGTCAATGAAAATATATATAAGATGACTGATACGCAACGGAAAAGTTTGGGAATAGGGACTCTTCCTTCTAGTTTGGATGAGTCGTTAACAGCGCTAAAAAGCGATTCAAGCTATCTTGATATGTGCTTTCACAATGAATTGATAGACACCTATATGGAATTAAAAAATGATGAGATATTGGAAATCGGTAACGATAAATCAAAATTAAAACAGTTCATGTTTTATAATGATGTTTAGAAAGCCTATTCCAGCACCGATTCTGCATTATAATAATATGCCAATTTATCGAGCACTTAACTTGATTCCCAAATTGAGATATAATTAATATGGATATATTGTCAAAAAAGAGTGATAAACTTTGTGAATCTATATGAATAAAATTGTGTGTTCCAATATGTGGGTATATGATTATTTTTGCTTGGCCTTTTTTTAGACATTGTATCGAATTTACCACTTTTCTGTTCTACTTTAATCATTGTTTCCTATCAAAGTAAAATGTAATAGTGACATAATATTGTTTTTAGTCATCTTTTAGTATTTACAGGTATTTTTTATTTCAAAGTAGTTATACTAGTTTAATACCGAATGGTATGTGCATTTAAAATACATCTAAATGTATGATACAGTATTTTGAATTCATTTATGGGTGTAATATGGGGATTGATTACAGGTTGTTTTTTTATAGGGGAAGTATTATCTGTTAGGCATTAGCATTACAATATCAGTTACTTTTGAAGACTTTAAAATAGACGTATTTTATTTATATTTCAGATAAGAACTTAAATGAAAGTAATTCTAAAATTTTGCTGCATCACTAGTTTGAATTTCGTTAAAATGTTTTTCTTTATTGTAGTTAGAATTTTATTCTATATGCGGTTTTTTCCTGAGGATGATAATGGAATAAAAAGTTATATAATTTAAAATATAGATTTTTTATGGATGACTATTTGGATAGCAATGATTATTATAAAACACTAGGCCTATCAAAACAGGCAAGCAATATAGAAGTTAAAATTGCCTATAGGCGTCTAGCGAGAAAATATCATCCTGACAGAAATTCTGATGTATCCGATGACGTTATGAAAAATATCAATATCGCCTTTGAAGTTCTTTCAGACCCAGATAAAAGAAAGGAGTACGATGAAAAAATCATTGATAGGGTTTTGGAAAACAGTGATAGAATAGGCAATATGTATGCTAATAATAATGTTAATAGGGGAAATCATCAATCAGACGGTGGAATAAGTTCACAATCATCATATGGTGACACCGCCGTGGATCATTTTTCACGTTATTATTCTATTGATGATATGTATTTTAAATCACAAAAAGCAAAAATCACCGCTACAAACACTTTGGACATTCCAAAGGGACGATACCAAATAATGGTGGAGCCTTCTCTTTGCTTGGCATTTGGCAGCTGTGAAACACTTGCTCCCAAAGTTTTTGTGGTGGAAAAGGACAAACCGATAAATCCCAAGGCCATAGTAATATCCGAAACTGGAACGGACTTTGAAACAATTCTTGATGCAGCAAAAACATGTCCTACAAAAGCAATCATAATTATAGATAGATATTCAGGTGAGCGTATTTACCCTTAATCTGATACAATGGGTCCATAACTCCATATGTTCAAAATTGTAATCATGTGGGATTTTTCTGTACTTTAAATTGATATGACCTATGGTCAAAATTATGGTAAAGATTGGTTTTCTATATTGTTTTGGAACTTGTTATGTTTGTCGTTTGATGTAGTATCTATCAATAACTTTACCTACTTTTAGATGGAATCAATATCTTATCCTTCAGTTTATAGTTTATATCCTTATAGTCCACAATAGTATGAATGATTTACGAATGTCCTGCAAGGCATATCTGTTTTAGTAAAGATGATTTAACTATGTGTGGGATGAAAGGATGTGGCAAACAAACTGACATAATAAGCCCTATAGACATCAAATGGTTTTATAAAATCAATAAAAATGGGCTTTGCATTAATAGGGTAGATCTTCATATGATCATAGATGATCCCAACATGTCAAAAGATGCGAAAAAACAAATAGAAAAAATATTTCCTCATTTATATTAAATTAATGCGTCTATATGCTCTCAATATTCAATAACCTAAAAATGAACGCGGGGATATTGAATATTTGTAATTAGTTTTGATGCGCTAAGAATTATTATAACATGTTTGTATCTTTTGTATGTGAATATACCTTGTACAATCTGGCGCTGTTAACTTAACGATAAATC
>JADDOW010000082.1:37120-38859 GCA_016782225.1 Nitrososphaeraceae archaeon | reverse complement strand
AACCATTCCTTTGGTCACAATAGAAATATTGGAATTCTACAATGCTGCAGGGGTTGGTGCTGTTATCAGCACAGATTACCTTCTATTGGCTTTGGCGACCCCAATTCAAATATTACTGGGAGGTCCGTTTTACCGGCGCTTTTTTGGCTCCCTACAGAGAAGAATGGGCTTTACGGTAGACACATTAGTTGTGTTGAGCACTACCGTTGCGTATGTTTACAGCATAGTTGCCATGCTCTCAAACCAGGATATCAGATTCTTTGAGGCCTCTGCATCGGTATTGACAATATTTACAATTGGTGAGTATATCGAGAGCAAGGTTTTAGGAGCAACCACAGAATCCATAAAAAAACTATTTGCATTAAAGCCCAAGACCACCGTAAGGATAAAGGAAAGTTGTGGAAAGAATCAGCAGCAGCAGCAGCAGCAGCAGCAGCAGCAGCTGCAGGAAGTAGTCAATGTTGATGATTTGGTTACTGGGGATGTTTTTATAGTAAAGCCTGGGGATAACATTGCAACAGATGGCATTATAGTTTACGGAAACTCATCAGTTGACGAGTCCATGATTACTGGCGAATCCATTCCTGTTGATAAAGGGGAGGGAGATAGGGTAATTGGCGGAACCACCAGCAAGAATGGCTATCTACACATCAAGGCAACAAGTGTGGGAAACCAAACAGTGCTGTCAAACATAATTGAAATGGTGGTAAAGGCAAGGGCCAACAAGCCATCAATCCAAAGGATTTCAGACAGATGCGCAAATACTTTATTCCTGTTGTTTTGGGTATTGCTGCCTTGTCTTCCCTGTACTGGCTGCTTGTGGCGCAATTTCCAATCCAGTTTGCTGTGACTGTTTTCGCAACGGTCCTGGTTGTGTCCTGCCCATGTGCTTTGGGAATTGCAACTCCGATGGTTATATCATTGGGTGTTGGCAACGCCGCAAAACATGGTGTGTTAATAAAGGGTGGAAAATACCTTGAAAAACTGGCCTCAGTTGACACAATAGTCTTTGACAAGACAGGGACTTTGACCAAGGGAAAACCCGAAGTAACAGACATAATTCCGTTTAACGGATATGACGAAATCTATGTGCTGCAAATGGCATCCTCATCAGAAAACAAGTCTGAGCATCCCATAGCACAGGCAATAGTAAAAAAAGCGCATGAGAAAGAGATACAGTTACTTGAGGTTACTGGATTTACCTCAATCACAGGACATGGGATTGTTGCCATGCACAAAGAACAGAGAATAAGTGTTACAAGCCCACAAAGCGCAAATAGCAATTTGCTATTCAAAGGCAACCCCAATCACACAAACAAAATCCCAAAAGAGGCCCATTCAAAGATATGTAAATTGGAAACAGATGGCAAAACGGTGGTAACTGTCTTTATTGAGGACAGGCTGATAGGGGTTGTAGCGGTTGCGGATATGCTAAGGGAGAATTCGATGGAGATGGTCAAGAAAATCCATTCAATGGGAAAAGAAACAATTCTCTTGAGTGGTGACAATAAAAGAACAGCCAACGCTGTTGCCAAAAAGGTTGGGATAAAAAACGTTTTGGCAGAGGTATTGCCACAGCAAAAGGCAGAGGCGATAAAGCGTTTGCAAAATGAAAATGAGAGAAAAACCGTAGTGGCTATGGTGGGTGACGGCATCAATGACGCACCTGCCCTGACCCAAGCCGATGTTGGGATCGCAATGAGTTCTGGAACCGATGTTGCGATGGATGCGGGACACGT
>JADDOW010000082.1:0-37089 GCA_016782225.1 Nitrososphaeraceae archaeon | reverse complement strand
GTTTATGCATCTAAACTTGCCGGATATTCAATGAAAAAAATAAAGCAGAACCTGACAATGTCTTTTGCCTATAATGTCATAACTATTTCAATAGCGGCTGGCCTTTTCTATGGCATGACCAATTCACTTATACTTACTCCCGCATTGGGGGCACTGGGATGGGTTATAAGTGACACCTTGGTGTTTGGAAACTCGCTGTTCTTGAGGCGATTTGGTACAAAAAAAGCAGTAACGTGATGGCAAAAAAATAATTTTCTATCAGGCGACTTTTGACAGGTACAATTTAGGCGTTTGTCTGCGGGAACTTGACAGAGCCTATGTGATAGTGGGCATATAAATCGCCAATTCCACTTACTCCTTTACTGTCACTTTTAATGGTCTTTAGAACTGAAACGATCCTAAGCCAAATACAATACGGAAATGCTCTTCATTGCTAAATAATCATCATATACTTAGCGTGGGTCTGCAAAAAATGATGTAAACGAAGATAATTGAATATTTCCAGATGCGACTCAACATTTACATATATTGGTTTTTTAAGTTTGATGGAAGCCACAAGATAAAGCGTTACCGGCTCTTCATATTCTTCTCTCATCCAGAGCATCTTAAAACCTTCTTTTGCCATCAAATCAAGTATTTCCTTTTCTGAAAAGAATCTCACCTCAAAACCGTTTATGTCATAAATGCCTTCTACTTCTTCAACTTTAACCCCCGAACCGTGGAATTGTCCATTATGGTTTCTGACTGAAAAATAGTTCATTCCATTTGGTTTTAATACGCACCTAATCTCTGAAAAAATTGAATGAAGCTCATGTTGTGAAAACCTCATGTTTAGAAGCATATGTGAATATGCGGCATCAAAACATGCATCTTTAAATGGTAATGGCTCTTTGACATCAAATAGTTGTGGTTTTACTGGTAGCTTTTTCTCATGTGCCTTTTTGATTATTATATTGATAACTTTACTAGAGTAGTCTAGATCTTCTACCTCAAGGCCATTGGAGGCAAAAAACATTGTATCCCTTCCATGACCTGCCCCTATCTCCAATACCTTCTTTACGTTGTTTGATTTCATGTGGTTAAAAGAAAGGTTTGCAAAACTGCTTGGTTCCTCGCCAAAGAAAGTGCTGTCTGATTTGTATACCCTGTCCCAAAATTCACTCATTACTACAGTACTTGTTCCACTTTGGCTTGGTATAAATAATACCTACCATATCCACTGCTAAACTTTCCATTGGGATAAAGTCCACCAATAACCTATCTATTAATATTGTATCGATTCTTTCTCTTAGTTTTTCTCATGTTGTTAATGGATGTTTTTGAAAACTAATGCTTAATTCTGTAAACTGATGAGTCGGCGCCAATTTCTATCAAAGGGAAGTTATGCCAAATTCCTTTTAGTTCTTGCAGGTATCCTTTGTCTTGGCCTTTTTCACTGAATTTGATGTGAAGATGAGTTGCTATCAGTAATTTTATCTTGGCCATCCTACAAAGTTGGCAGGCTTGCTCAATTGACATGTGCTTTGCTTTTGTCTTGTTGGGCAGCCTTTTTGAAAAAGTACAATCACACACCAAGGCTGAGCAGGACTGGAAAAAGTCATTCATGTGCGGAAAGTATTTGGTATCACCTGTAATCCCAATTGAACAATAGTTTTCAATTTCGGGAGGTGCAGTGTGGTCAATCCCAGCATTTGTGCATGACTCCATATTGGCAGAAAACAAAAACTTACCGACATTTACACGAAAGGCCAACGAGGATGAAACATGAAGAACAGGACTCCATCTCACTGAAACAAAATCATTCCAATTGTTAAGGTTTTTGATGTTGACTGTCATGTTTGAGTTGGTGGATTTGGTTATCTTCCAATCCGAACCCTCGGGAGTCGGTGCTTTTCTTTTTCCTTCTGAAAAAGACCTTATGGCCCTTTTAAATGCAGCATCAGTCTTAAAGTGTGTGTCATGGTTTGGATAGTCATCCAAACAAGAACCATATTTGCTAATGTAGTTAATCTCAAAGTACTTGCGCAACTCATACATTCTATTACTTTTTAAAAATTTCACTAAAGAATTGGCAATAGATGCATTTGCGTAAATATGGATTTTTTTGATTGGCACTTTCTCAATAAGCATTGTATAGATAATTCCAGGCAATGCCAAAATACCTGTCCAGTGATCAGGATGGTCGTGCGTAAAGAATATGAATACTTCGTCTTGACCAAAATCGACAAATCTTAAAAGTTTTTGTGTGGCTCCATCCCCATAATCAAAAACCAGTTTAACTTTACCTATACTTATCAGAGTGCAGGGTAAGCCTCTGTCGGGTGTAGGGACAGAACAGCTTGAACCAACTGTTATAATCTCAGCCAAATTTTCATCTGTTTTGGCAAGAGACTCCTTATCTGTTTCTGCATTGGGTTTTTGCTCGGTGTTATTGTCTTTGTAAATATTGTTATGCATCTTTGCCACCTGATTGCTCTATTTTTGAAGAATGTTCGTCCATAGAGAAGATGGGAAAATATTTTGTAACAGTCTGTTGTTGAGTTTGACGTTTTATCATTCCTTATTATAGCCCATTATATTGGCGCATATGGTGTCTGTTTGCAACAAAAACAAAAATATTAGACAATTTAAAAGAAAACAAAAACTACCTTTGCGTTGATCTTCATTTGTTCATATCCTAATTTTGGATTATAAAAGAATTATACTTGTCCATTTGTTCTGCCGTATTTTTCATAGAAAACTAGATCATCATGTGGAAGGCGATTCTTTCTTTTGCCCGTAAGTTTCCTAACAGGATATCCAAAACCCACTATGACAGTTGGATTGAGATCCATCGGAATTGAAAAGTCGTTTCTAAGTTTTTCTTCATTTACTCCAGTAAATAAACCAGAACCTATTCCTTGGTTCCAGGCAGCCAACTGCATATTCTGCAGGACTCTGCCTGCATCAATCATATGAAATCCATATTTTGGATTTGTTAACACTATTATCGCAAAATTAGCACCAGCAACCCATTTTCCACTTGTGCTATCCTCTGCCAACTTTTTGAGGTTGTCTTTATCCTTAACCAAAACAAATCGCCAGTGTTGAGTATTGAGGCCTGTGCCCGTTAGCCTGGCTGCCTCTAGAATGTTTGACCTTATACTCGCCGGAACATCCTCACTACTATACTCCCTTATGTCAAGCTTGGTTGCAATGCAATCAAAGGCCTCCATATCCTCTGCCACTATATACATTAACCAAGGATATTAAGAATTTCGCCTTGAAATTGATAATACAGCTAAGAAACACAAATCGTTGGCCTTCTTATTACAGGGAAATACCAAATCCAATGGATCTCCATTAAAGCATGACTTTTCAATTTATTGAGGGGACTGCTAATCCAAAACAAACCATTAGGAAGTTTCCAGTTAATGTGGTGAATATTCTAATCTAACAAATATATAAACATATTTATATTTAATTTATGGTTTAAAGCGCTTAAAGTATTCCCTGAAGCAATATCCCTTTCCATTTGTTCTAATTCTTCATTTAATCTGTCGGTAATATCTTCTATTGTTTTCGTTTGTTCTTTTGATATATTCGTCCATTCTTTTCATACCTTCACGCATTTGACCTTCGATTTTTATATCTAAATCATTTGTTAATTTTTTTATGCGTTTATCAAGATTATTGAGATCGCTATCCTCACTCATTGTAATCAAATAGGTAACAAATGATATAAAGAATAACTATATCTTGCAAAATATAGCCATAGATAAATAAATTATTTGTATATAACAATTTAATTAATTTTTAATATTTTTTCTTATTCGATAATAATGAAATGAAAAAAGTGTTATTGCAAAAACTAACCTGGTTTTTTTTACTGCAATGCATTTCCATAATGACTACAAAACTTATCTAGAGAGTTTGGCTTTTCACATTTTTGGAGTATTACCATTTGCACTATTTTTACCGGTAGTAATAATTGTCTTGTTTTATAAAAAAAATAAAAGATATTATGACGAAAATACAGGAAACAGACACGAAGAAAAAAGGAATACTGTTATGTGGTTCGTCTATCAAATAACAAGTTAATATTAAAATAAGTTATTATACTGACCACGTAAAAAATCTAGATTTTTCCATATGACCATGGGTATATGAAGCCGATTTGCATTATGCAAATAATATTTAGCAAATGTTATTATAATATGGTTTCAATAATATCTTTTCGCACCAATATCGATTAAAAACCAGCAATACCCGTATTCCGTAAAGATCTTATCCTTGCAGCACCGAACCAACCCCTTCAATTCTACTATATATATGATAAAATACACATACGCCGACAATTCTTTATTTATAATAATCTGTTAATTACCGTAGTCCGCTGTATGTTTCGGTTTAGACGTTAAAGATTTGTCAATCTAGCAGCAATTTAATTTAATGTAATAACTACTATGGACGATATCACGACGATCCTATTATTGTCCAAATTTTATTATGATTCTAGGCTAAAAGTTATCTAGTCAGGACCTATAAAGGTCTCAGATAACAGATTGATCATCGAACCAAAAACAAAGACAAATGCTCAACAACCGGACCATTAGAACATGCTTTTCTAATCCTTTCCTCGAACAATAAAGCTTAATTGCTCTTACTCCAAACAATACCATATTATCATGCTATCAAAAACTGAAGTTTTGTATTTAAGTGGCCAAATGCAGGTTTCAAAGGCCTATGAATACAAGTTAAGGTCAATTATCATGAGGAAGATATCCAACTTGTTAGATAAGGAACTTCCTTTACTTTCATCATTGTTTTCTACTAACCCTGACCTTACTAAATTCAGTAAGATATTTCAGGAAGGCAAAGAAATAGATATTAATAAAATCAGTAAGGTTAACCATAATAATCATTCTTTAACAAACCTTACTAAAATCAGTAAGAAAAAGGCTGACGTTTATCATAATTCTAATTTTAAGAGTAATAATAACAAATCAGAACAACAAAAGCCTGTGAACCGTGAGGGACTCGAGGGTTCAAATCAATCTCCCAACAGCAATGTGCCTCAAAAACATACCAAAACCACTAATCTCGATATAAAAAACAAAAGAAAATCAGCGCCGGGAGAGGGATTCGAACCCTCGGGACCTTGCGGTCACAAGCTTTATGTAATCTTATTCCAGGCTTGCGCCCTACCAGGCTAGGCGACCCCGGCATGTCTTTGTTGACTAAACGTTTTCTTTGAATCTATCTAATATTAATTTATATTTGCAGACCATTAAAACATGATATTAAGAAAAACTCTTTTTGTGGTTAAGACACAATACCCATTTTCCGCTTTGTCTTTTTTTATGAATTCATTTGGTTTATTTTGGTACAAATAACATTGCATTACATTACATTAACCTGCAAATATTTCCTCATCACAAAACTCAATAATTTTATTTCTCCTTGCCTTTTGTCAACTTTTTTTACCATTGCTTTGACTGGGCTAACCACTGGTTTTATTTGTGTTTGTGGGGTTTATCCTTTAAAAATTTAAATAAATTTGGTTTCAATTTAGCCTGTGAGAGACCAACTTGTTTATTTTGTATCTTTGATTATTATATTGATACTCGCATTGTCTATTTTGCTGCAACAAGCCCAATCATACCATAAGGTGATAAAAGACGCAAAAAATTTTGTAAATAATAGGAATTTCAAAAAAAACATTTGGAAAAAGAACCGCAATAAATTTAGGGTTTTCAAATGAATGATTGGTTTAACTTATATATGGTGAAAGGAATGGCCCGATGAGACTTGATGGTCTGCAGCAGTTTACTGCAACAATATGCCCAGCACATCTAATGTAAAAATATTCAAAACGACATATTGGTTACCTACAAGTGCTTGTTGTTTCCTAGTTCATTTCAATCCTGTCTATCATTTTCCCCGATAGTAAATCAAATTTGTATATTTTTGAATGGCCTGTATTTGTATTATGGTCTTGGATGTCTGAGTAAAACAGAAAATTTTGATTACATTGGGTACACACCCAAACAATATTTAAATCACGATCGTTCATCTTTTGAGTCTACAGTAGGAGTTCATACATATGATATAAGCAGTTTGAAAACAAATAATGTTAATATATTTTGATTTATTTTAGGTAACATTATCTTTAACTATTAATACTCTTGATTTTCTTTGGGAATGTGCTGTAAACAATTTCTTTATATCAAGTTTCGTTAAAGATTGCATAACCATATTGCATAACAACCATATATACCTTGTCAACTTTTAAATTTCCTCCATAACAAATCGTATGAAATGACTGTAAAATTGGGATTCCATGTTTCTATCAGTGGCTCCCTATCTAAATCAATTGACAATGCTTTATCCCTTGGTTGCTCTGCATTTCAAATTTTCACTCGAAGCCCAAGACAATGGAAAACAAAGGATATTCCTATTGAGGACTCGACACTTTTTATAAAAAAACTAAAAGAAAGTCCAATAGGTTTTGATTCGGTAGTTGTTCACATGCCTTATCTGCCAAATCTCTCTGCACCCCCAAGCGAAATGTACACAAAGTCTTTTGAAGTTCTAAAAGAAGAGCTCATCAGGTGCAACATCCTTAATATCCCAAATCTAGTTATTCATTTGGGAAGCCATCTGGGCAAAGGACCAAAAAATGGGATAACTCAGCTAACTAATGCATGCAATACCGCCCTGAATGATTTCCATGACTCTAGCGAGAAAAAAAACAACGTAAAAATACTATTGGAAAATAGCGCCGGACAGAAAAACAGTGTGGGTAGCTCTATTGATGAGATTTCGGAAATCTTTGATGGGTTGAAAACAGGTGATTTTGGACTGTGCCTTGATACTTGTCATGCTTTTGGTGCGGGATATGATATTACAAACGAAAACGGTGTCGTTCACCTGATGGATCTAATATCAAATAAAATTGGCTTCAATAGACTAAAGGTAATTCATTTAAATGATTCAAAGGGCCAATTAGGGTCAAATCTTGACAGACATTATCATATAGGAATTGGAAAAATTGGTGAAAACGCATTTAAATTTCTATTGAATAACAAAGAGTTGCGCCATATCCCTTTCATCATGGAAACGCCTATTGATAAGGTGAGGGGTAACTCTGATAACATGTTGTTTGCAAAAAACTTGCTGCAAGGCAGTACTTGATTCTAAAGGCGAGTGTGCGCCATATCACGCTATAATGATGCCTTAATGCCGAAAGAAATAAAGCCTTTGTGGATTTGTAAACCCAAAACACAAAACAAAACACTTTGATATGTTATTTCCATATCGACAGTGATGGACTTAAAATTGCGATCCTATTTGCAAACTCGCATACAAAATGCGGATGTCACAAACAACAAATGATACCATAAAATGATGTATTATGTTATGTTGTGTTTATATCATGCCAATATGATGCATTGACTGTGAAGCCTTGTAGGCCCAATTTATTGTTGTTCCACTTTATGGTGATGCATTACCTTAGAAACCCCCTATCTATTAGTATTTTCTCAATATCATGGTATGTGTCAGACCGAAGGGTTTCGATATATTCAAACAGTTTTATTTTGCCTAATTCCCTTAACTCCCCGATTTCCTTAAAATATATGTTATGTAGCTGGGGTAATTCATCATTATCAAATAGGTTGTGTTGCCTTTCATTTATTTCCACACTCCATAACAAAATTGTAAGGTCTGGAGTAAGGTGTTTGATGTTTCTTAAAACGTTTGTAAATTGCCTGATTCTCTCATCTAGTGCTTTGGATTCGTATTCAAAATAAACCGTATTTGATAGATAGTATTGATTTAGAATAACGAGGTTTTTCCTTGATTCGTTGTGAATTTTCAATTTGTTTTCTATAAAGTCATTTTCAATTATGGAGTGCTTGAAGATTAGTTTCTCGGGGTTATTGTCAAAATTCGCGGATAAAAGTTCTTTATACTTTGGGGTTGGAAAGGTAAATGTCTTTATCTTATCAGGGTATTTTTGTAAAAGCTGGTCAATTATTGTTGTTTTTAGGGTATCGTTAATCCCTTCAAATACTACAAGAGGCATTACTTGTTTACACCATCATACCTCTAATATTGCTTATCTATGGTGTGCATAAATTGGGATTATGGATATGCAACCAGCAAAGGTCTTTGATGTATGTTATGTTTGGTTAGACTAATGGAAGTCCTGTTAGTTGGATCGGTAATAGTATCTACGAAGAGAGACCTTAATTGTAACTTTTCAAATTGAGCCACAGTTGTTATTTCGCATTAAAATGCAATTGGATGGTGATTAGCGTTGTTATATGTTGCTTTATAATCTTGCAACATGCATTGTTCCCTGTATTGAGTTTTCTCTATATCTATTTTCATTTGGAAACTGATAACATTGTTTTGCAATGCTGATTGTGTTTTCTTACGGGTGATTTACAAATAGATTTAAGGCTCTGATTTTCCATATTAAATTGATTATTGATGAGTACTTACGACGATATTGTTCAACTAGCTTTAGAGAGGGGCTTTTATTTTCCTAGTTGTGAACTTTATTCTGATTCTAGCGCAGGATTTTGGGAATATGGTCCTAATGGCGTTAAAATTAAAAACAATTTTCTGGAATTATGGAGGCGGGAATTGGTAAGAAGGGATGCTATGCTTGAGATAGATGGTACTCAAATAATGAGCAGGAGTGTTTTCCAGGCGTCAGGCCACCTTAAAAATTTCTCTGATCCTGTGGTAAAATGCACAAAGTGCAAAAGTTCTTTCAGGGCAGATAAATTGATACAGGATGAGGTAAACATAGAGGTTCCAGAGCGTTTGCAAAATGATAAGGTGGACATGCTTATTAAAGAAAATAACATAAGATGCCCTAGTTGCAAAGGTGAACTGTCCACTTCTGAGAGGTTTAATATGATGTTTAAGGTTGAAATTGGTCCTAATCACGACGAAGCCTATTTAAGGCCCGAGACCTGTCAGTCTATTTTTGTAGACTTTCAGCGGATATTTAAAGTGAGCCGTAGAAAATTACCATTAGGGATAGCACAGATAGGCAAAAGTTTTAGAAATGAGATTTCCCCACGTCAGGGTTTATTGCGCCTTAGAGAGTTTTATCAAGCTGAAATTGAGATTTTTTGCAACCCCAACAAACTAGATGATTTACAAAAGTTTGAAAGTGTGAGAAACACTGTTTTGAGAATTTATGACAATCAACAAACTATGGAGGTCACTGCTGCTGAAGCATTGGAAAGAAAAATCATTCCTAACAAACTTGTTGCATACTATCTGGCATTATTGGTGGAATTTTTCAATAAAACGGGCATAGTTAACAAAAGAACGAGACTTAGGCGATTATCAGACGATGAAAAGGCGTTCTATTCTAGCATTGCGTTTGATTTTGAGGTGGACACGTCATCTGGTTGGTTGGAGCTTGTGGCTTGCAATTACCGTTCAGATTATGACTTACTGTCACACTCTGCCACAAGTAAGGCAAATCTTCAAGTCATGGATGATGAAGTTAAAGTCCTACCCCATGTGTTTGAGTTGTCTCTGGGTGTGGACAGGTGCATTTACTCTATTTTGGAACATTCTTATTTTATAGACAGGGAAAAGGACGATCGAATACTGCTAAAGCTAAAACCTTACCTGTCCCCAATTCATGCAGGTGTTTTACCGTTGCTAAAAAAGGATGAGTTTAAAGCTAAATCGTTTAATTTGGTGTCACTTTTAAACAGGGACTTTGATATTTTTTATGATGAATCTGGTTCTATAGGTAGGCGTTATCGTCGTTTAGAGGAAATAGGCACCCCATTTGCATTCACTATCGATCATCAGACAATGGATGATGATACTGTTACGATAAGATACAGGGACTCTATGAATCAGGAAAGAATAAAAATAAATGATGTGCATTCTTTTTTGACTAAAAGCCTTTCCGTCGACAGGTAGTTTTGAAACCAAATGCGTTACCAATAGGCGCTTTCACTCTCCTCAGTTCTTTGATTGTGATTTGGGTTGTCACCCTGTTTGGGTATTTGTCGTGGTTGCGACAGTTTATTTTGTTTTTGCTTTAACTGTTTTATATAGTCCCTTATCTTCTCTTCTTCCCTATAGAGGCCCTCTTCTGCAATTACTGATGGGGTCCTTGTAGTGGGCAACTCTCCGCAACATCTTTCCTCAAATTTTTTTATGTGGTATTCCAAAAAATCCACCTCGCTTTCACAAAATAATCTTTTGATTCTTTGCGAATCAATTGAGTCGTCTATCAGCAAAATTGGCTTTCTTTTCTTTTTCGTTGCATTCATTCCAATTGTTTTTTTGGGAGTTAATTTAATTTAATTTTATTTGAAACAGTCGATGGGGCAAATAGGGTAAACAGAGTAAACTAAAAATATTTTCGGTTATTATATTACTTAAAAACCATTGAAAACACTGTTGATAAATAATTTCTCCCCATATCTTCATAACATTATTGAAGTATTAAATGATCTTGACAATGACTTTGCCTGTTATGATTGCAACCATCTTTTCTCTATGGGAAATGATGGCTATCTTGATCTTTTGAAAGGTTTTGATAATGTGATTTTGTCGGGGAGACAACGCAATTCTGTACTTATCAACAAAGTGAATTCTTGCATTGTTAAAGGGTGTCTAATTTACGATAAGCCATTGTTAGGGATATGCTATGGTGGCCAAATACTCGCTCTAACTTTGGGTTGCACATTAAAGAAAATGGAGAAAGTTCGTGACATTGTAAAAATCGATATACTGAAAGCCTCTGCACTGTTACCCAACTATGAATCTGTGCAAATGTTTGAAAGCCATAATTTTTGTGTGTCTAAACTATCTGAAAAATTCACGTTATTAGGGAGTTCCAATGCGTGCGATAATGAATTCTTTTGCCTTAATGGAAAACCTTTGTTTGGAACTCAGTTTCACCCGGAGAAAAGTGGAAAACATGGTAGATATATGATGGAAAACTTTCTAAAAATATAGCCTGGATAAATAACATATGCATATCCACATAACACACACACTCTTTGTTCGTTAATCGTTTTTCCATTTCGTGTTATTTTGGATCAATACTGTTTTTTCACTAAACACGGCAAAAATCAGGCGAAAATTCCAGGCTTTCTTTAAGCCTGCGATAATCCTCTGCTATCTAAGCAAAACCGTGTGTTTTTATCCGTATTGGCAATGATCTATTTCCAACATTATGATTTTTATTTAATGCTGCCTTTTGTAAAGTTGTGCAAAGAGACAAAAATGATAACTTGGAGCAAATAATATTACCTCTAGTTAACAAAAATGAGGAAAATGTAGTTTTTCCTCTTGTAATCAACGTTTTGTCTAGGTTTTGGGGCGAAGAATTACCTCTTGATGAAATTGAGAAAAGATCTCTTCAATACAAAAACTTTAGGGGAACTGTTTTTATCGAGGGCCTTGAGATAATTGAGAAAAAATTGAATCTTTCGTCTATCGTTTACAGGGGGTCTCTTGTTGATCTGAAAAAAAGGGTTACCCAGGGTTTTCCAGTTATTGTTGTTCTTCCTGGCATTGGGGACACAGTTCAATTTGCAACTATTGTTTGCGGTTATGATGCCAATGAAAACCGGGTCTTAACATACGTAACTGAACCTGACTCCTATGGTGCAATTCCTGAAGATAAATTTGAAGATGATTGGTCTCAGGACGACTATTTCTCGATTTTGATATTTCCAAAAGACATGGCTGATATATTTAAAAATGAGCAGTTTGAATTTGAAAAATCTAATAGGATTTACCTTGAAACTGAAAGATTAAGAATCCAGGGTAAACTGCAAGAATCCATAGACCTGTTGAATCTTGTTTTGAATGCCAACTCACCAAATAAGGAAAAGAATGAAAACCCTCAAATCTTGTGCTTACTTGCTGGAATTCTAAATGAACTTAATGACGAAAAATGTGTATCTCTCTATAAGCGAGTTCTTGATATAAACCCCAAGTTTTATTTGGCCTATAGGGGATTGGGAAACTTTTACCTCAAAAATAAAAACTATCCGTTGGCAAGGGAATATTATTCTAAAGCAATAGAAATAAATCCAATACGATTTGGGCCAATATACAAAAACCTGGGTGTTGTCCTATTGAATCTCGGCATTGATGCGGACGCAAGGGATTCATTTAGAGAATATTTAAAGCATGTTCCAGATGCCGCTGATAAGGAAAATATACTGCAATTTCTCAATTCTTGACCTTGACTTAGTTTTTATTTATATATTTTCAATTGTACAAACTAAAAATGGACTATGAAAAAAAGGTTCTAGTGTTAGAACCTGTAATCAAGTCGGATACATTTTTGGATTACCTGTATAACTTGGTAAGGGATACTTTAAATGAAAACGGTATTTTGTTTTTAGCAATAAAAAAAGATGGGTTTTACTTTATTGTGGAATTGAAAAACACTAAAGAAATGGTTTTTACGATGGATCTCTTAAGCAAGATTTCTGGAATATCATGTATTTTTATAGCCAAATGCCTGATGATTGACTTTGATGTTTTGTCACAAACAGTTACTCGGATTGGAAAAGAAATTTTATTGCCTAATGAGAGGTTTTCTATTACGATCAGAGCGTCTAAAATGGAGAATTCAAAAGATAATAACGATTTTTTATTTTTCAAAAAGGATCTTGAATTTCTTGTGATGAGTGAGATCTCCGGCCTGTCTCCTGACATAAAGTATGTTAATAATGAATCTGAAGCGGATAAAACTTTATTTGTGCTAATCGGGAATGATTTTGCGTATGTCAGTATACTGCTAACTAAAAATAAAGAAACCATTCCCTTTAGGTTCTTTAGGGAGGCAGTCATTTGCCCAATTTATGACGATTACTCTTTTCTATCTCTTATCTCAATATTAAACAATGGGTTTTTCCCAATCCCGTTTGTCTTTTATGATGGTGAAAGTAACCTGAGACAAGCTTTGAAGACATTTGATAAAATCATCAAAAAATACCCAATCAATAACATTATCATTAACTTAACCGATCTGGCCCACCTGTTTCCAAATACCGAGAAGTCGTTTTTAGATTATGGTTTTAGCTCAAATCAAAGCAAAAGGGTGATGATGAAGAAATTAATAATTGATGAAACCATTGTCACATTTTTGTTGCAGATAAAGGCTGAAACAAATTTCATTTGCCTTCCATTTTTACCTTTTTTGCATCCTTTATGGTTCTTTAAAAAAAACATTCTACTGTCTTTTGAATCGGGGAAAATTCCATTGACTCCATTTCTTTTTAATTATGAATTTAAACACCATCTGAGATACTTTTATAGTTTCAATAGCAATACAGTTGATGAAAAGTCTTCAGGCTTTTGTCCTTTACATTTAGACGTTACCCAGGAGGATTTCGAACTTGTTTTTCAAAAAATCAAAACTAATCACATGAATGGAGTTTCCTTGAAAGAAACAAGACAATTCGACTTAGATATGAGAAAGGACGATATTCTTGATATTCTCAATTCCGTTTAGATTGTTGCTTATCTCCATCATTTGAGATGCCTTTTTTTTGTATTTGTTGTCGTTGCTTATCTTTTCAATCGATTTTTTTATGATTGATGGTTCTATTATTTTGGGATTAAGGGTTATTCCGATGCCTAGTTTTTGTATTTTAACGGAATTAGAAAGCTGCTCACCGTGATTTTCTATGGGTATTGATATGAATGGCTTTCCAAATTGAATTGCTTGTGATATTGCTGTGTGGCCTCCCCTAATTATCAAAATGTCCGATAGCTGGAATATTTCGTCTCTATGGGGACACCATTCATAATACCATATGTTGCTTGAAACTTTTTTTGGACGGATATCTCCATTAGCTTTTCCTTCGGAAAAAACGAATTGAATATTGGTTAGATTTTGGCATGCCTCCATAATTTTCACAATAATTGGTTTTCTTGTTTCCTTGGGGCCGCTAATATGAACGAAGATCAATAATTTGGTTTTATCTATCTGAAGCAATTTTATGATGCTGTTTATTCTCTCATTTGAAAGGATCTTTTTAGGTGATATGAATCCAATGTGCTTTATTCTGGATTTTGTGGATTTAACCGAATTTATCGTATCTTCTGAAATTGTATAAGGTGGGGGTAAATCTGGTATCAAGATGTTGTCTGATATGTTCCATAAACCTCCCATTGATTCCCCAAGGCATGTCTCAAAAAATTTTGCGATTTGAATTTCTCTAAGCCTTGGTGTCAATAATAGTTTTATTTGGTTAATGAGCAAAATCGTTGGGATGTTTAGCAGTTTCCCTGCAACCAGTGATGATACCCTTGTGTCTGAAATTATGATTTCTGGATTAAACTTTTTAATGTATCTTATTTCTCTGTTTATTTGAATTGGCAGGTTAGTCACCCATTTTGGGATCTTTGATATGTTGTGCTTTAGTGAGAACTCACCATCCCTTCCCCACAAAAACTCAACTGGCGGCACTAAATTACACTCATACCCATGTAGGTTCAGAAAGCTTTTCGCCTCGCCAAATGATGAGAATCTTGATTCAAATTGGTACTCTTTAAAATAATCCGCCAAAACTAAAAGGCGGCTTGCATGACCTAAACCCACGCCATATGGTGTAAAATACAGTCTCCGCAATATTATGACGATTTTCTATAAAGCGTTTAAAAGTGTTAGTTTATTGATGTTGGTATAACTTTGCTAATGGTAATATTGATATAATAAAGTTATCTAGACTTTATTAAGTGAATGTTATGTCTATGATTTGCCAAAAAAATTTTTACCATTTTGCATTTTTCTTTGTCGCAGTTTTTTCCATTTTATCTGCTTCTCCGATATTCTCAAACAGCAAAACAATCGCATTGGCAACATCAGGTAATTCTCTGTCGTTGATTGGTGAAGTTCAGGATTCTATTACCGAGAATCCCTCCTGTGGCCAGGTAATAAAAGGTGAAGTGAAACTAACTTCCAATTTGATATGTACTGGTGATGGATTAATCGTAGGCGACAATAATACACGAATAGATCTTAATGGATTTTCCATAAAGGGCCCGGGAATGAATAGCAATAAAGTTGGAATAATGATAGGTGGTCAGGAAAATACCACAATAACGGGTAATGGTATTATTTCCGGGTTTCAATCCGGGATTTATATCTCCGGAAGTAATGATACTGTTGCTAGAAACCTAAATATAAATAACAATAAAGTTGCCCTTTACGTTACAGGATCTACATCATTTGATATAACCAATAACATGGTGAGTAATAACACCATTGGGATTGCGTCTCATACATCCGATCAAACAAATATAAAATACAACCTATTTAGCGAAAATAACCTTTCTGGAATAACTTTCATAAATACTGTTGATTCTGTAATAGATGGGAACAATATATTTAACACCACAAACGGTGTTTTTTTGGATGTTCAAAGTTCTTTCAACAGAGTTAATTTTAATAATGTTTTCAACAATGTTTTGGATATTAATAATGCCAATAGCCTTCCAATCAACATTAATAAAAACTATTTCACAAATAATAATTGCATTAGTAGTCTGCCTTCTGGTTTATGCATTGGTAGGTAATAGCGGTATGGAAAAATATCATTTTGGCTGGGTAAGAAACTAAAAAAATAGGGACTCCAAACAAACCATGGATTTTATTTTGTATTGTTGGTTGTATTGCCTTTGCTATCGGTATGCCATTCGTCATTAAATGATCCCTTTTTCGGTTTTTCTTTTCTGGCATTATGCATTCTGTGCATTAAGGTGAATCCAATTTTCTCAATGCTTGGGAATCCTTAATCTTTTTTATTTCTCTCATTCGCTTTTTGCAATTGTGAAATAACCATAAACTGATTGTTGCCAAAATGGTTAACTGCTTTCGATAGATAAGTGGAAATATCTGTTGTATTGTTATTCGCATAGTATGATTGGTAGTAACATTGATGCTGACTGGGCGCCTTGCATTTTTTTAAACAGTGCTATTGAATGTTATTACTTGCCTGTTGATGTGTATTATTCATTTACATTTGAATTATTGCTTATTTTATGAGTGGGGGGGGGGCAGAGGCACGTTTGCCAAGACACCTTTAGAATTCAGTTAAAGTGTAAAAAACACTAAAGAACCGTTCACCATTTGGGCCTTTTTGTTTGTTTATGCATCCATTGGCCTGATGTGATCCAGTTGTTATTTGCACTTGAAATTGAAGCAAAATGAGCGTATGTTGATTTGGAGTAGTTAAGTCGGCATGCTTTTTTCCTAACAGGTAAATCAGATTCCTGCAATTATAAAAGCAGTAGCGATTTCAAAATAGCTGTGTATTTAACAAAATAACCATGTATAAAAAAATAAACCTAAACCTTCAAAATATTAGAGTTGCAGAAACTTTGTAAAGAAAAACATAAAATATTTAAAATAAACTATTCTTAATCATTTAACTAAAATATATTGTATTCATTAAATTGGCAAAGGGATATAAAAATCATAAAATTAAATGGCATAAAGGCAATTGTTAAAAAAGATAAATCCACAAAGGAGATAAATGAATACCTATTAATTTTCTTATACTCATTAATATCGTTATTCCTGTTGCACCCTTCACCGCCTCTCAAACTTGGAAAATCAATTATGACAAACGAAGGTGAAGAAAACAGAAAAAAATTAAATAAAATTGGAATACCTACACCCCAACTCTATAAACTAGAAAAAAATACAATCGTAGAGGAATATATTGAGGGTGGAAATTTATATAAATATTTAAAAAATAACGGCGATTTAGAAATTGTTTTTAAAGTGGGAGTGATTACTGGCAGACTACACAATGCTGGATTCTGTTTTATAGACAACAAGGCACAAAATTATTTGATAACAAAAAGATCCGATATAGTTCGAACGGATTTGGGGCTTATTCAAAAACGAAATTCAACATACTCAAAAAGTTTGGATATAGGGCTTTTTTTGTCAAGCCTAATAGATCTTGATAGAAGAAAATACTCTAAAATCGAAAGAATGTTTTTAGAGGGCTATAGATTTGAATCTAAATCCAAAATACCATATTTATCGATTATTGTACGAAATATATCTTCGATAGGTTTAACGTCCAATCATTATAATTTAATTGCAAATATGCTCTACAAAATGGGTTGTGATTAATCATGGATAACCCATTTGAGGGTGTGTTTATATATTCGGTGAGGACGATGCCTTTTTTTCGTAACTGACAACTATCTATTAAAATGAAACAAAAATCACCTGTACTATGATCATCCAATTTATCGTTACATAAATTTCAACAGGCTGGCCTTGTTGCAAACACATCAGAGCAACCTGTTAACCATATATTTATATTCTATATGGCATATAATTACATGAAATAATAATGGATGATTTTGATAAAGATTTTTCAGGATTTGATTGGAAAAATACTCCTGCCTATAAGCATCCTGGAGGGAAGGATTGTCCATGTCCAAAACATGAGTATATTCGAGAACAGATTAATGTTGCAAAGAATCTAAATTCAGCTACTAAAAACCTCGATATGAATAAGAGGCCATCGTCTAATGTGACTCTAAAATTTTGTCCTGATCATTATAATGTTTATTTTAAAGAAGTAATTCCTGCAATGCCATTGAAGTTCCGAATTATGACAAAGATTGCGTTGAAATTAGGTGCTGTTGTTATTCAACAAATCCCATATATGATGTCAGACAAATGTTTTTATTGCAAGTTTGGTTCTGGTGGGTTTGACAAGAAAGTTGAATTGCCTCCTGTATAATCATAACCTAAATTTCGAAAATTTTGATATTTTGACATAACTACAAGATCCACAAAAAATCTTTTTCATTCCTTTTATCACTCAAAATAAATCATTATAAAGCATTTCATTTATGTGTGTGCATAAAATTTCAACGAAACAATATTGTTAACCTTATTTAAAACCAAAAAAGGGCATTGTGTTTTGCCTTACAACGGTAATGATAAAGATTATATTTTTCCACATGTTAATAGTTCTAGGCGGCGTGGTTCAAGAACAGAATGGCGGAAATACAGCTATAGCTTCTACTGCTTCAGCTACAGCTTCTGCAATAAAAAAAGATAACAGAATGAATAATTCAATAGATTCAAATCAAAAGACTCTTTTAGAATTCAAAAGACAACTTATAGAGGAACAAAAGAAAGGGGAAAGTCAGATAGAGCGAATTAATCAGAAAATAGAGGAAACAAAAAAAATAATTGATGAAGAAAGGGTAAAGTTGGAGGAAGAGCGATTAAAATTAAAGCATACAAATGAAATAAAAGATGCTGATTACACCAAATTCACCGAGTTAAAAAATAATTTAATTGAAGAAAGAAAAAGGATGAAAAACCTGGATACCAAAGCTTCTTCCAGTGGAGTTGGAGGCGGAGGCAGATCTAGGCGAGACCGTTATAATATTTCAAATTTAACAAAGGCATTAGACCAAATAGAAAAAGATATTCAAACAAAGAAATTATCTAAAGATGAAGAAAGAAGGCTAGTTTTAAAGTCTAAGGAAATTGCAACTAGGCTTCATGCGTTAAAAGTCATCAACAAAAAAGAAGATACTTATAAATCCATGGCTATGAAATTTGACGATCTTCGGGGAAAGATGACTAAAATATTTGACCAAAAAGCGGAAATTGGAAAGGGGATCGGAAAGTTAAAGGAAAATTTGGACGAGTTATTGAATAAAAGAGAGGATCTCTATGAGGAGAGAAGAATGATTATCCATCAAGTAAGGGAAGCTGGCGCAAAATTAGAGATGGTGGATACCCAACTAAATGCAATAGAGTTCAAAAAGTCTCGATTGCAATATTCTTCTGATAGGCAGCGAAGACAAAATGTTGATAGAAGAAGTAGACAACATGACGTTCCCCAAGATAAGATGAAAAAGAATAGAGAAAACCATGAATTATGGAATTCATTAAAAGAGGCAGCAATGAAGAAGATGTCTGGTGGGGGAAAACTTACATTCGACGAAATGAAGTTGATTTATTCTGATGAATCAGATTAATAAGAGTAAAAAATACTTTAATTTTTATTTAATCTAATAACTTTAATCATTTTTTTTATATTAAAAACTAGCAATTGTGCCTGTCAGAATCACTCTGATATTAAAAGATCCGCTTTTTCTTTTACTAAAAACGATACTGGTCTCTCGATAGTTTCAATAATGTAATTCATGGGGTTTATTATGGATTGACTGTTTACAATGTTTTTTGAATGTTCTTTTATAAGATTGGCAAATTACGAGGGAATTGAGACTGTGGCTATATTCAATCAAACCATGCCGTCTTCTGCACAAATCACTTTATAGGGCGATAAAAAACGATTTGATAAGATAGATACATCCTTTCAAAAAAACATAAAAAAAGTAAAACAGCCTGTTTATTTTTTTAGCTATAATTAGTCCTGCAATCCTATTTGTTTCTCAACAAGATCATCATACCTTCTTTTAAGTTCCAGATAATCGTCTGGTGAAATATCTGGAGCGTTTATGTATAGATAGTTTTTGACCGGCTCATTATTTTGGAATCTATTCCAATTGTCTAAAAACTTTTTTGTAAAGTCCTTAATTATCTCCTCTGTGGTAATTCCAGTAGAGTCTATTTTAAGAGTCTCATTAATTATGCATACTTCCTCTTTACTATCTCCACTAATGTATTCTATTGGGATGGGCTTAAACTTTGTATCTTTGACTTTATAGGGTAATATTATTGCAATATACGATTTGGATTGTTCTGGTATGTTTGATTGCTGTTTCATTATTGTTATAATATGAAATTATTGATTAAAAATTATTTGATCAAGATGATAAGAAAGTGCAGTTAAACTTTATTCTTTTGTATATGTGTTTTTTTTTGTGTCTGTTGATTAATTGATTATTGATTGGTTGTTTGATATTATGTTTGTAAAGTGGATGTTTTTGCCTGCGTGTTATTTTTAGCGCCCATTAGATATGTGGATAAAACAATCTTGACCCGCCCAAATTAAGATACATTTCATATAAAAGTCCATCTTGCTGCATAAATGACATTCTGTTGGCTAACTACATTGCCTGTGCATTTTGGCTCCTAAAATTGACATTGGGATGCAAAAATAAACACGAATTCATTTATTCCTGCTTTTGATTGCATTAATAAACCAACTAGGTAGAATGTTTTGGTTCTTTTTTACAAAATAACCAAATGCAGAATCTAATACATATGTCTTTGCCCAATCTTCTTTTGACCTGACGGACCTGCCATATGCCTGTATTAGCTTTAACGCTGTCTGCCAATAGTACCACTCTTCGTTTTCTTTTCTTTTTGCATTGATCCATCTGTCGCTTTTATTTGGATAAGGCACCTTTGTTATTATTTGAAACCTTGAGAGATTGTCCCTTAAATCAAGACCTGTATGCAAAGATGGTGAGATGAGAACGGTTGGTTTTTGTGTGGACATGTGTTGGAAAAGAACCTCATCTCTTTGTATTTCTGGATCCGTTACCAACAACCTTCTTGCATTTTCTTGTGATATGTTTTCTTTGATGAATCTAAGCTGTTCGTATGACGATGTGTGAATTATCCCCTTATCATTCTTGTGGACAAACATTAAATTGTCGACAGTTTTTGCGATACGAAAGATCACATCACTAGATTGCAGGTTGCTGTAATTAAGATACGCAATATCCAGAGGGTGTATAGGCCTATTTTTAATTGGAAAGTCTGATTGTATTTGTATGTATTTTGCCTCGTCGGGATTGATGCCAACACTTCTACAAAATGTTTTGTGGTTTAATATCGTTGCACTCATTATCAATGTTTTTGAGGCTTTTCCAAATACAAATTTGCAATAGGGTGCGATATCCAAAGGTTTAAACTCCACTCTAACTACTTTGTAATCTTCCTTTCTTATTTCAGAGACTATCCAATTATTTGGATTTGCGAGGATGCTGTTTATAGTTCTTGTAAGTCTTTCGGTATCCCTGATGATGTCCACAGAAAGCTCACTACCAAAGTTCGTTAATTTGTTTGGCACGGTGCTTTCGTTATCGTATTTTTTTGCAATTTCCTCGTCACTGTCAAACAAATCAGACGCAGAAACCAATTTCTTTCTGATTTCTTTATTGCCCTCCTTATTGCAGCTGATTTTCCCTTTACAGTAATCGAATCTGACATTTCTTTCAATCATCAGAGATTCTGCTAAAGATCTATTGCCAATTAGCCCAAGCGTTTTTGACTCTAGATCTATCAGAAAATCAACCCATCTTTCTATGCTGTCGTACCCATAATCGATAATTTCAAAATTGCCGATGTATTTTCTCCACCTTCTTTTGGATATTGCTAACCCTCTAAACTTTACAATTTCTGTTTCTAACAGATGCCCCTCATCCAGTATCAGCAGATCTCTTTCATGAAAACTTTTATTGTGTGAAACAAGCGCCAAGAAAATGGAATAATTGAATATGGAATGGCTGGAGGCTAATGCAACGTTTAGCTGATCAAAGTATCCACATGGCCTCCACTCCTTTTTTTGTTCTTTAAGATTTTTTATTGGCAGCCATTGGCGGTATTCCTTTTGATAGTGTTGTTTTTGTTCGTTAGGGATATCTGCATGTTCCTCTTTTGTTCCCCTATTGATTATTTCGTAATCTTTTGCAAATGTTCTATATTTGCAGCCATTTGATTTGAATGAATCATCTGTTACGCAGGGCCCGTACTCTACTGTTGTATGATAACATTCATCTGGATTATCCGAAACACAAATCCCACACCGGTATGTGCCATCTCTTATAAAATCCTGTTTTACCAGACATGGGAAATTGTTTTTTCCCTTTGCTACATTTATGTATGGAAAATCTTTTGAATATTGGGTTTGTAAATCCTTGGTAGCAGTGCAAATGTAACTTGACCCTAAACTCAAAGCTGTTGCTATCGCTACAGGGCTTTTTCCAAAGCCCGCAGGTGCTTCCAGAATGATATATTTATAGCCGGAATTAAAGGCATTGCATATGTCGTCTAACACCTTTTCCTGACTGATTCTCAGGGTAGAAAATGGAAAATTCTTTAAGAATTCAATTTTATTTGTCGATTGGGGCAGTTTGTTAATCTAAGGGCACCTTCCTATGTATTATGATTTCTATAAAGTCTAAAAGGATATAATACGTTTACATAATACTGCATCTGATTCTCTTTAGATGATGATAACTGTGGATGCTAATTGGCTCTTATCCCATTTGAATGACCCAAATGTTGTAATTATGGATGGAAGGGGGCTGATGCCTTACAGATTTGGACACATTAAAAATGCCACACCTCTAAATGTTGAACAGGTTGTTTTTATAGACGACAATGGTTCTAATCTGGTTATAAACCCTCAAACAGCAGAAAAGGTCTTTAGCAGTCTTGGTATTGATGATTCTAAGACTGTTGTAGTCTATGGTGAATATCCAGACCCATCTGCTGCAAGAATAGTTTGGACCTTGATATACTATGGACACACGGATGTAAAACTTTTAGATATAGGATACAACCAATGGCAAAAAGCAGGATTACCAATTACTACTGATGCTACTACCCACAATTCCAAAACTAAAGATTTGTCAATAAACGTGGATACCAAATTTGTCGCAAAAATAAACCATGCAACAAGAGCAGATGACCAGACGATAAAGGAAAAACAAAATGACCAAAATGTTGTAATAGTTGATGCAAGGACGCCCCAAGAGCATTTTCAGGCAAGGATTCCGGGATCAATTTTGCACAACTGGGAAGAAGGATTAGGCGATCATGGGCAAATGATTAAAGATAAAGAGGCATTACGAAAAGATTTTGAAGAAAAAGGCATTACCGCAGATAAGGAAGTTATTTGCTATTGCCATGCTGGAATGAGGGCGTCTCACAAATATTTGCAATTAAAGCAGGCAGGATTTGATAATGTACGTGTGTATGACGGTTCAATTATAGACTGGGCCCAACGACGCAATCCGCTAAGATAAAAGATCACCTACTAATGCAAACACCGTGATTTTGCATTCTATTGGTTTAGAATACGGCAAGAGATAAAATTAACGCCGATTTGATGAATGCCAAGATAATGTTTTATTTAACCAATTTCTGTTTGCTGATGACTGACATACAGTGGCCTGAGGCATTGTTGGCTACTCTTATGCCGGTTGTGCGTCAACTTCGATAATGAGGATGAGGTATTTTCGCATATGTGTAATAATTATTGATTTAGAGTTTTAAAAAACAAAGATATAGACAGGGATTATTCTTTTTTCTGTATACTGGGTTGCACTCGTTTGAATATAAAAAATAAAAGTAGTAACAGAAACAAATTCAAAGGAAAGGTTGTACTGATAACAGGCGCTTCCTCTGGAATTGGAAGGCAAACCGCAATTGATTTTGCAAGGAATGGCGCAAAAACTATCATTTTGGTGGCTAGGTCTAAATCAAAATTGGAAGATCTGGAAAAATACCTAAAAATAAACTTTCCATCTAAAATAGTTGTCTATCTCTGTGACATTTCAAAAAAGGTGGAAGTTGTTAAAATGGGGAGGGAACTGCTTGAAAAACTTGGGTTTATCGATATTTTGGTTAATAATGCCGGTTTTGGACTCCTCGGTAGGGTGCAAGACCAAAGCATTGAAGACATCGAATCAATTACGTTCACAAATTATATGGGTATGATATACTGCACAAAACTATTTTTGGATTCCATGATCTCAAGAAGATCGGGACATATAGTTAATGTTGCTTCAGTTGCTGCTAGTTTTGGTGTAGCTGGTCTAGCTGCGTACTGTGCCTCAAAATATGCAATGCTGGGATTCTCTGAATCGTTGCATCATGAATTGCATGGAACTGGTGTAGGCATAACTGTGGTGAGCCCTATTGGGGTAAAGACTGACTTTTTTAGCAATGCGTCATTTAAAGATCGTGTCCCTAACTACACTGGCTTTATGCTTAAACCGGAAAAGGTGTCGGAATCTATTCTTGCTGCCGCAAACTCACATCGCCTTGAGATAATAGTTCCTTTTTATGTGAGGATGGGTGTTTGGCTAAAACACACAATGCCATATATTATAAATCCAATGGTTGGAGCTATTTTTAGACGCCAGCTAAACAAACCAAAAGAAACACCATAGTCCTGGCATAACTTGCCTAATGATTATCTAGATTCTTGTTAGTTCCACACATAGTGAAGAAACACGGTGTGTGCCCTTTGATTATGTGTGTCAGTATTTTGCTATCTGTCTTAAAATCAAGATAAAAATAAAACTAAAAGCAAGTGTTGCATTAAACTAAAAAATGTGTATTGGCATAATCTTATAGATCTTTTTATATGCAAACTATTCATCCTGAGGCCATAGATTATCTGATTTCTGTAGACGGCTTTTCCGATTTTAATGGTGCCCAAAAAGACATACTGGATAAAGACTTTACCAATTATTCCTTTAATTATATCGTCGCCACAAATACAGGAACTGGAAAAACGGCACTCGCACAACTGCGCATTGTTGATGCTCTGAAGAAAGGGCAAAAAGTAGTATATATTTCTCCTTATAAAGCAATAGCAGAAGAAAAAAGAAACGACTTTGAGTATTACAACAAATATGGGTGGAAATGTGTATCTTCTGCAAATCCTGATGAGACAAAAGACAATATTGATTACTCAAAATTTAATATAATTTCGATGACCTATGAAAAGTTTGATTCAGTGTTAAATAATGCTCGATTTGTTCATGGCTGGTTAAGAAAGATGGGATTGCTGGTAGTAGATGAGGCGCACATGATAAGTGATACCGAGAGGGGTCCAACACTTGAATCATCCATTACAAAAGTCATAACCCTTTTTGATAAAAAAATTAGAATCCTCATGCTAAGTGCAGTTCTGCCAAATGTGGAGAATGTGGCAAAGTGGATCAATGCAAAATATGGCACTAGCAATTGGCGGCCTGTTGATTTAGAAGTTGGTTTTGCTATCTATGGTGGTGGTGGCGGTGGCGGAGGCAACAGGAAAAATAGCATTGCTGACAAATCTCTAATGGATTCCCTTGAATCCAAAATACCCAACATCACTTTGAAACCCCGAGAGCTTTTTGTAAAATATGGGAGTCTCAATGCAATTAATGATTCTATTTACAGATTTGGCTTGAAAAATCATTCTAAGGGCGAGGAATTAACCACACCTGCCTCCGCCTCCTCCAATAATAACAATTCTGTTGATTTGGTCTCTGGCAAAAATATGGATTCTCTTGGAAGAAGGGGCCATGAAACATTGCTGTTTCATGCTGTTTACAAAAATTTACACTTTACTCAGAGGGCAGATAACGTTGAAAATCCATTGTGGTTTTTGTCAGAGCAAACAATTAAGGAAAACGGCCAAATTCTAATCTTTACCACGGATAGGGCTAGCGCAGAGTCTATTGCCTCTAAATTGGCGTTTTCCATGCATAACTCAAAGAATTTTTACAACTATCTTTCTGCATTTGATGTCAAAGAAATTGAGAATAATTATATTTCAAAAATGAAATCAAAGGATGAAAAGCTAGTCGCTGCTATGATTAATGGTGTAGCTTTTCATCATGCCGGTCTTGATTTGCAGAAAAGGAAGTTGGTCGAAGACGCCTACAAGTCCGGTAAGATTAAAATTCTATTGAGCACGACTACCCTTATTGCCGGAGTCAATCTGCCTGCGACATTGGTGATTTTTGATTCACTGTCATTTTGGAACGGTGTCAGCAAACAGATGATGACAAAAAGGGATTTTCTAAATGGATGTGGGAGAGCGGGTAGGCCTGGGTTTGAAACGCGAGGAAGAGCATTGATTATGGCCTCCTCAATAACATCCGCTATTCAGTTTATCTCAAGACCTTTAGAAAAGGTGGAAAGTCAATTTACACTCGATACCCTTGTGTTCCAAACATTATCAATAATAAAAAGAAATGCCGATAAAGGACAAAAATATACGACTATCAAAGATATTGATGATTTTTTTAGAAACAGTTTTTATTTTTCCTGTGGATTTAAAATCGATGTCCGCAGTTACCTAAAGCAGTTACTCAATATGGATATGATTTCCATTTGCAACGAACATGACAAACAGGGCAATGATGCAAATAACAGGACTATTGGAAAAGGTCTGGATGCCTTAAGGGAGGAGACAGTTGCTAAAAATTATAATGGTAAACCAGACAGCCAATCAGGCGTTGCATTTTGCATTACAAGTCTTGGTTATGAGACAATAAGATTCTATTTGAATCCACGCACTGGGTATCTTATACGTAATATGCTCCTTGCATCAGAATCTTATTTCTCAAAGACAAAGTTTGATTCTTCAGGGTTTTTCCTAAGAGTGAGTGTTCCCAGAAAAATTACCGTCTTATCTTTTATTCATACACTAATGCATGCAAGGGAGTTTCAAAATCTGTGGAAGACCACAAAAAGAAAAGAAGATGAGATGGAATTTGCAAGAGATCACATTGAGGAGATAATGGTGAACCCGTTAATGTATCTGCAGCAAAAACTGACTGAGGATGAGCGAAAGTGTCTTTGTACTTCTATGGCATTTTATGATAAAATAAATATGGATGACCTCGAATATAGGGCAAACTTTGAATCTTTATATCCTCGATTTGGGCGAGGGGATTTTGCAGCTCTTCAGGAAAATATGGACTGGTTAGTAGGTGCAACATTAAGAATTGCTAAAGTTATTTTAACCCCAAATTCAACATCGTTTGTTGAAATAACCAACATCCTTTTAACTTTATCAAAAAGGATTGACGCTGGAATGGTAAAAGACGACCTTTTGGAATTGTGCAGGATACGAGAAGTCGGTCGCATTAGATCGTTATCCCTTGCAAATGCGGGAATCAAATCAATAAAACAGCTTATAAACCCATATAACAAACGGACTGTGTCTCATGCTCTTGAATCAGAGCAATTGGCAGAAAGGATAATTGATAATGCAAAAAAGAATCATGGCAAAGCCTAACCCTTGGAATCCACCGTTTTGTCTTGGAGATTCTTTTTCGACTCTCCATTACCATCCTTGTTTTAGATTCTGCAAAAACAAGCATGATGTTGTCATAGATCATTATTTTATCTTTATTCTATGCGCATTCGGCTTTAGGAAATATCTTTTTTTCCCATTCAATAAAAAGTTACTATATTAATTAAATTGTTAAGCCATCCAGCCTTTGTTTGACATTGTATCAGGGTTTTGTTGTATTGTGGGCGATTTTTTTAAATTCAAGGATTAAAAAGTTAATGAGTTTGATGCTCAAATTTGATGTATCCCGAGCGCAAAGTGCAAGGTGCAATGTCTGGATTTTTAATTCTTAAATTATTCTTATGGAAAACATGACTTTGGGATGCCAACTATTATACATCAATTCCGTTGCCAGTTTTTACAATAAACGCACAGCTCATTTCAGGTTCCAATCTGCCTTTCAACAGCAAGCATCTATGGGAATACATATAATATTTGCAATCTTTGCATTTGAAACCCTCTGTAGCTTCTTTTATTACCCAACCTATATCATAATCTAATTTTACCCCACTTTTTTTCACATAATCCCAGACAATGTCTCCCGGTAACATGCCATGACCTTTTGGAGAAAAATGCTCTGAAATGCCCATCTCATTATTGACATTGCCTTCTACAATATGGCATATCTGTTCAGCAGGCAAATTAAACTTACATTTGCCACAAGAAGGTTGCTGCTCACTGTTCTTTTGGTCAAGGTATTCGTTTTGTTGTTGTTGTTCCCTATAACCTGCTTCAGACTTTGAAACCTTCTTTCCTGTCTTCAGATAATTGTACAGCAATTGATCTGCAGATTTCATATCCTTCTCTGTCTGCTTTCCTATTGATTTGGCAATGCCTGATTCTTTGGCCATACTCTACTAGTAATTATATAATAATATGTTATTACCTTGTATTATGATTTAATGTGGGGGGAGACGTCAACAATAGGTTCTATAAGGCATTTCAGAGTTTATCCATAAAAGAAATGGAGAGAGTCTGGGATCATGGTGATGATGCTGTATGTATTCATCCTGGCTGGGATTTATTTACAGGATGGCTAGCGATACGTGAAAGCTGGATGACAATATTCCAAAATACCCGTAGAATAAAGTTTTTGATAACAAACTCCAAAATAAAGATATTTGGCGATATTGCGGTTGTGGTGTGTTTGGAAAATATCGAAAGCACCATATATGGACATGCCAATAAATCTGGAGTACTTGCTACAAACATATTCAAAAAACTTGAAAGTGATTGGTTAATGATTCATCATCATGGCTCGATAGTAACAGACTATGTCCCACCAAACGTTTCGACATGGCCGCAATTGTGTTAGGTTATGGTCTCTGCCCTGATAGTTAATATGTTGTGCAATATGTTGCCATGTGGCATTTCGTTTGTAATGATTTTTATTTTTAGTTGGTTATGCATTGTGCATCTTTAAATAAATTTCATTTGATTTTTGTTGTATCTGTTATATTGGATTTGGATTTTCCTTACGTGTTCTCATAAGATATCGCATTATTTATTTGTCTTGGAATATGGTTATTTAAAACAATGAATAACCATATAAATAATGTTATACTGGTTTTATTATCAATTGGACCAAATACCTTTAAGAGAGTCACCATTCAAAAAAAATGCTATTGACAAGCTTACAATTAATTTAGTTTTTATTGTTGTTGTCATACACTACAGGATTGAGTTCTACAAGCGTAACCCCAGAACCTTTATCCATAATTAAGATGATTATAACTATAAGGTAAATAAAATGTCTGATCATTTATTCCCCGAAGATAATTCAGACTATGTAGAAGCTAGAATAAACAATATTGGATTTCTTGACTCTATGGGATTGGAGGGTGCTCTTGTTCTAAAATCTATCGATGGTGTTGAATTTCCAATTGTTGCTTTCTCAGGCGAGGTGGCTCAGCATATTGCTCTTTTCCAACAAGGACAAAAAAATGCCATACCTACAATATACAACCTAGTTGAAGAAATTGCAGTTATGCATGATTTGCTTTTACTGGAAGTAAGAATATACCAAAGTGAATCCCTATTGCGTGCAAATCTATACTTTCAAAATAGAAAAAAAGAAATTTTGATATTGAGAAATTATCGCGCATCAGATGCAATAGCTTTAGCCGCATATTATGACGTCCCAATAAAACTAAGAAAGACTTTGCTGAAGAAAAAGGATAAAGAGATTGGTGTTTGAGCAAACCAACATTGTTATCCCAAAACTAGTTAAGTGCCAGTAATAGCAGCGGGCTTTTTATGCACTAGTTATTGTTTATTTCATTTGGTTTAAGTTAACCATGATTAGTTCCCACAATTTTTCAAATAAAAAATCATTGTAATGATCAATTCCCAAAAAAGGTGATCATGTGTGCAGATATGCATTATCGTTATGGATTGCAGAGAAATTCAATTCCTTTTTATTTTGGTTTGTACCTCTCTTTCTCGATTTTTTTCCTTTACCTTTATTTAGCTTCCTCTAATTACTGCAGATGGGTGGTTTAACTGTTATGTCTTGTGTTGTTGCCAACATGAATTTATGCTTGCATTATAAATAGTTAAAAGTAAGGATAAGAGTATTCCATACATTATGAGACAACTGGCTATAGTATTGTTGTTACTGTTTTTCATAATACCATTTTCATATACGTTAAATGCCCAATCCGCTTATGCTCAAAAGACAACTGCAACAGCAACAATGACCTTGGTAAGTAGCATGGGTAATAAAGATAACAATACTGAAGCAAATGCCAGTCCCTTAGAAAACAAGACTGTCATCTATCATGAAAATGCAACTGGATATCTTGTATATCCATCATCAGATCAGACTAATCAGGAGAAAAAGCTGCCTGCAATTGTTATGATACATGAGAACAAAGGACTAAATGATTACATCAAAGACTCGGCAGATATCTTGGCCCAACAGGGGTATGTTGTATTGGCAGTTGATCTTTTTCAAGGGGAAATCGCCACAGATCAAAATCGATCAAGGGAATTAACGTCAATGATTAGGGAGAATCCCGCCATTTCAATTGAGAACATGAAATCCGCAGTAAGATATCTAAGTTCCCTTGATAACGTTAATGCCTCCAGAATCGCATCGTTAGGTTGGTGTTTTGGTGGGGGTCAATCTTTGCAACTAGCCCTCAACAGCAAAGATCACCCTCTTTCTGCTACGGTAATATACTATGGCATTCCACTAACAAATGACACTAAAGCCCTTTCCAACATAACATGGCCTGTATTGGGTATATTTGGCGCACAGGACAGGGCTATCCCTGTTGATTCGGTAAAACAATTCCAAAAGGCCCTAAACGAAACAGGAATAACAAATGAAATTTATGTCTACCCTGGTGTCGGACACGCATTTGCAAACCCTTCTAATGATAATTTTGCACCGAAAGAAACTGCTGACGCATGGAAAAGGACCTTGGATTTCTTGAGAAAATATGTATAGTCTTACATAGCATTGGAGTGGAAAATAAAGACATACACAACATAAAACATGCTGTTTGTTTTTTTTATTTATGGTTTAATTCAGGATGCCTAAAATAAATTGAATCCTTTTTGACTGGATGTTAAAGCCATATATGCTATTATCAGAAATAACAAATACATACATACTGGTTTGCGATCCATAAACAAACAAACAGAATAATCTGTATGAATTAAAGTAGGCATAAGTTAAAAATACCTTAGACATTTCAGTATGTTTTGACTTTAGTACACAATACCAAAAGATCCAGAATGTACGCAATTCTCCAATACTTTATTTTCTTACCCCGCTTATTGCATGTTTTGGTTGTATATGCATAACATCTTAATTTTATGTTTCACTAGTTACCCTGTTGTTTTTTTTAAATCTGATTTTTCTGATTACGGTTGATTATGACCTCTATTATTTTATTGTAGGAATCGGTGAATCCTTTTGCATATCTGTTAGCGTATTTTTCTGATCCTTTGTGAATGCCTCCTGTTGTTCTTATGTGGTGATAAAACTCATGCAGTACTATAAAGGGATTGTAAAATATGCCAGAATTTGAGCAATATATCTTTCTCTCTCTCTCTTTGAACATAAACCGCATATACCGTTCTTTTTTTTCCCTTTATGGTCCCAACAACTATTTGGAGTGGATTGACTTTATAGTGTGCGCTTAGGCTATGCAACGCCTCCTCGGTTTTTTTATCTAAAATCATCTGTACTACTTTGGCCTTTGCCAAATCGTCAAGTTCTATGATACTCTTTATGGCCAATTTCTTATCATATGCTCTATTTTAGCTAGTCTACATAAAAAATATTTATTAATTTTGTTCTACAGCATAACATAAATTTAGCGCATGCCTTGGGTCCAATCTATTTGCAAGTCTTATTTTTTTTATGCATGCTGTGATGTGATTTTTCGTAAATTGTCTTGTCTGTATATGCCTCTGCTACTGGATGTAATTTCAATTGCCTTTATCACAATGACTAGAAGGCAATAAGCATGACCATGTTTTTTGATTCACGTTTTGTGCATATGTGCTACTATTTTAAACAGTTAGGGTGGTTTTGGTTTCCCTAGACGCTACTGCCTTTTCATCTCAAATCTATGCGTAGTTGAATCTGCCGTTAAACTACCTATATGACAGATGCAAAACGTTGTATTTATGGATAGTTATGCACAATGCGAAAAATCCAAAAATTCATTCGCACTGATGGATGTTGCTATTCTATAATAGGTGTATTGATGCATATACATGTGCATGCAATTAAACAATGCACCAAAAGACTGGAAATTAGTCTCTACCACAAAGGTTTATTCTGACTATTATATCCATTTGTATGAGGATATTCTTAATATAGGCGGTAAAGAGAAAACATACATCAGAGGGGTAAGAAAGGACTATTCTACCATTGTCCCTTTTGTTTCCGATGATGAAATTTTGGTTATTGAAAGCTATAGGCATATTGTAGATTCAATTCAGATTGAGGTGCCCTCAGGTTACATTGATGGAGGTGAAACCCCAAAACAAGCTGCAACAAGAGAGCTTGCAGAGGAAACAGGTTATTCTGCAAAAGATGTCGTACCAATTGGCACCTATACCACGGACTATACCATGTTCGAGCAGAAAGGGAATATTTTTGTTGGGTATGGTTTGTCTAAAGAGCAAGAACAATCTCTAGGAATAATGGAAAACATAGGCGTTGCCACAATGAAAATAAGGGAAGTCAGACAATTGCTTTTAGAGGGGCGCATATTAAACGCAGCGTCTATTGTTGCTTTGTACAGAGCCATAAGTTTTCACGACAACTCCCGTTAGCGTGACTGGTGTTAGTGGCCACTGCAATAAATTCCCACGAACCTTACAAGACAAATTGCCTATCTGTACATGAATGTTTGCTGTTATTGATAACGTTTCCATAACTTGAAACTACATGTTATACTGATTTGAGTTTGAGACGATGGCAATTATTCCCACTAACCTGATGGGTCCAAGGGGACTTGTGCCTTGAACTATGCACCAGTCTCATTGTCAAACTTTTGGCTATTGGCTGAGGTTTTATTGATTGAGGGTGTGTGATTGCCAAAACAATAAGAGTGAAAGGGCATTTTGGGATTTATTTCTTGTGATTACGATAAACTCACATCCAAGGTGACTTGTTATGTTCACCAAAAGCATACAATAAGCCATCCCTCCCACCCATAAAGAGCATGTTATTGGCAATGCATGGGGATGAGTCAATCATGTCCATGGTGGGGAATTCCCAATTTCTATTACCTGTTTTAATATCAAGGCCATATATGTGGGAATCCATAGAGCCAAAAAACAGTGTTTCGTCTTTTACTGATATGGCAGGAGAGGACCATATCCTGTCTCCTGTCATGAACTCCCATGCTTTCATCCCCGTATTGCAATCAAAACAGTATACTTTTCGATCTGATGCTGCAAAGAATACCTTGTCCTTTGATGTTGCGGGGGAGCTGGAGATGGGCTTGGTAATTTGCTTTTCCCATCTAACGGACCCATCCAATTGATTTAAACAATACATTGCGCCATTTTGGGTTCCAATAAATATCATTTTGGGATTGTCCTCTGCTGATAGGCAGGGAGAGGATGACCTTATTTTGCCTTTTAATTTTGTTTTCCATTGCAATTTGCCATCTGAATCCAAGCAGTATAGATAACCATCGTCAGAGCCTACAAATATTAGTTCGTCATTGGAGGAAGGCGATGACCACACCTCCCCCTGTGTTTTAAATGTCCATTTTGAATTTCCAAGCTTGTCTATTGCGTGCAAACCTTTATTCATAGTACCAATAATAACCATCTCATGTGATATGACTGGTGAGGAAAATGCCCCGCCATCAATCTCAAAATTCCATATTTGCTCCCCTGTATTTGCATTCAAACCCAAAACTAGATTTTTACCAAGAAATTTTGTCTCTCTTATCCAGGAGTCAAACGTGGCGGTTACCAGAACACTATCCTGAATCAATGGGGTGGATACGATGGGGCTACCTATGTTTGAGTGCCATTTGATTTGCCTTTGGCTTATTTGTATTGCAAAAACCCTTCCCGTGATAGTTGAGGCATAAAGAACATCGTTATCAACAACAGGTGACGCAATGAGTGGGCCTAACTCAATGACCCATAGGAGATGTGGTCTTTTTGACAAAAAGGAGGAGTATGATGCTCCTGTTCGCCCACTGTCCCCCCTAAACATTTTCCAAGAATTTTTACCCCCTGATGATTCCATCAAATAGCTTTATTGAAGATATATTATAACATATTAATAGGGTCGAAAAAGATTTTGGTGCACCGTTGGTATTATTATCATTGTAGAGTCATATCTAAAATAAAAACACGTCCTGCAAATGTGGCTAAAATTGCCTCTAATTGACATGGTGATTTATCAAAAATTCTTTTGATGTCTTTTCTTTTGTATGGTGAGATCCTTTTTTTGACGAACTTGTTAATGCTGAAAACACCAAAACCTTCCCTTACCGGATACAATTGACTTTGACTTCTGCACTATTGGGAATGTGTCTGCATTTTCTTTGATCTGTTTGAATTATGGTTTGTTTTTGATGGTATCGTTTATCAATAGGATTAATAGAGCAGTCAAAACGCTACTATTCTAAATGTCCTTGAACCTGAATTCTAAAACCCGATTAAACAATGGGACCGAAATCCCTAACTTGGGACTTGGGGTTTATCAAACCCCACCGGGAGAAATGACATTTCAAGCCGTAAAATATGCATTGAGCGTTGGGTATCGTCATATTGATACTGCAAAATTGTATGGCAATGAGGGTGATGTTGGAAGGGCAGTAATGGATAGCGGAATCCCGCGAGATGAGATATTTGTCACAACAAAGGTCTGGAACAGCGACCAAGGGTATGATTTGACTCTAAGGGCGCTTGAAGGTAGCTTGAGGCGCCTAAACTTGGCCTATGTTGATCTTTATCTTATTCACTGGCCAGTTCAAGGCAAGATTGCTGAAACATGGAAGGCTATGGTTAAGATACTAAAAGAGGGTAAATCTAGGGCAATTGGTGTGAGTAATTACCAGATGGGTGAACTAAAGGAAACCATGAAAATATCTGACATTGTGCCCGCAATAAACCAAGTGGAGTTTCATCCCTTCCTATACCAAAAGAATCTGTTGCATTTCTGTAAAAATAATAAAATCCATGTTGTAGCTTATAGCCCCTTAACAAGGGGAAGAAGGCTTGATCATCCAACCCTTGAAATGGTATCCAAGAAATATGGCAGAACACCAGCACAAATTCTTATCAGATGGAGCCTGCAACATGGTCTTGGGGTAATCCCAAAGTCAACACACCGAGATAGGATATTTGAGAACAGCCGGGTTTTTGACTTTCAGATTGAAGCGAACGATATGAAAATGTTGGATTCTTTAAATGAGGATTTGCGTACTGTGTTTTTAAATTAGGATTTGAACATATCCACACCACAGTTAGGGACCTATCTTTGCAACATTGACAAACATATAATTTTCATGCCCGATGGGCTAAATTGTCCCCATTTCAATAGATTGCCCCCACTGTACCTTTTTTGTTTAGCCTGTATATTGGAGGAAGGGTTTTCTCAAGGTCTTTACGGTAAGGCTCATACCACGGAGGCAAGACAAGGTGAGAACCAAGTTCTTCTGCTTTCTCATCGACAGCGAATCCGGGACTGTTTGTGGCGATTTCAAAAAGTATGCCTCCGGGTTCACGAAAGTATACCGAATGAAAGTAAAATCTGTCAATGACTGGCGTAGCATTTAACCCTGCCTTGACTATATTTTGGCGCAGGGTCCTTTGTTTTGCATCCGTGGGTGTTCGCCATGCCACATGGTGAACCGACCCAATCCCTATATTTGCCCTTTGGATATAGGGTATGCAAACCACATCAACAATATTGGCTCCCTTTACCTCTTTTTCTTCTACCTGATTACCTTCAGATGTGCTTGGTATCTCATATCTGAAACGATTTCCGTTGCGATGAGTGTGTGTAAACCCTAATTCATCAACCAAAACAGAAGCGGTTTGTTCGTATCCTGCCTCTGACAGGGTTACGGAATAGAAACCCCGTATGGCATACTCCACAGGTACTGGACCCTCACTCCACAAGTTGAAATTTCTCTCCTCTGCAGAATTGTGTGCTATTATCTCTATCTGTAGCCCGTCAGGATCATGTAGTGCTATTACTTGTTCTTTATCAAAACGTTTGCTAGGCCCACTAAACTCTATTTGATTATCACTTAGCCTCTTTATACAATAGTCCATTGAGTTCTCTGGAATAAGAAAAGCGGTTGCACTTACCTCACTTGTTCCACGATTCCCTTTTGATAGTGATGGCCAATGAAAAAAAGTGAGGCATGTACCCGGTCTACCGAGTTCATCTCCATAATAAAGGTGGTATGATGATGGGTCGTCTTGATTTACTGTTAGCTTTACAAACCGAAGGCCAAGGAAATTTGAATAGAAATCTATGTTTTTGTTTGGATCACTTGTTATGGCTGTAACATGGTGTATTCCAAAAATACCAATGTTGTTTTTTTCCTTATCCATTAAATAACTTTATCAAAAACAAAACCTTAAATGATTATTGCTATTTTTATCGGTTTACCAAAATCATTAATAATGTCCCGGTGATATATATGCAATATCGCATACATAAAAAAACCCGAGGTTAAATTTTATGGTTATGGTTTTGATAAAATAAAACTTGCGTAGTCTCTGGTGGTAATATTTGGTCTTGTTGTTGACTGCTTCATTGTCTGCTTTTACGTCCATAACATCAAAAAAAAACATGCTTTTTTCCATGATGCTCTTTTAAGCAAAAGCTCTGTTTTCAGGCTGTTTTTCTATGGATTGTAATTGTAATATTCAAAACCCAAACCCAAAACATGATTCAATAAACCAAAAAGCTTTGCTGTATTTACTGTATCTTAACTATGTATTTATCTAAACACAATGATGGTTAATGTCCTTATTACAGTCTAGTTGTGTCTGGTTGTATATTATGAACTAAAACAAGGATAGATTCAAACTTCCTTGACCTGTTGTCATGGTTTGTTAATGGTTAATGGAATTTGGGTTCTTTGTGTTTCTGTTTTTGTCAAATTTTATTCTGTTATGTGGTGTCTTCAACTTTATATCGGATATTCTATCGGTAAAATTTGAGAAGAATGGCATGTAACTTTTTTTCTGAAAGTTTATAGCTTGGTTTTCGTATGGTATTCTTAAGGTTGTAGTGACAGTAGTCTCCCATCCCCATGTGTGATTACCCCACTACTTCTGTATTTCGGAAAAAACATTATTATCACAGCATGTGTGGAGGCAAAAAAACCAACACACATGCTATAATGGATACTTAACTTATTGTTGTGGCTAGAATTTTAAAACTATCAAAATGCCATGTGACTATATAAAAAAAGTAAATCCTACCTATGTTACTTTTGGCGAAATGTTGACCTTACAATTAATAACAATTATATTGAGGACTAACATAATATATTATCCGCGCAACTCAAAAAGAGGCAGCGTT
>JADDOW010000108.1 GCA_016782225.1 Nitrososphaeraceae archaeon | reverse complement strand
GCCAAAATTGCTGCCATGAGGTATATTCTATTATTCATTCGAACAAACTAACCAATGCATAAAATATATGAAAAACCAATGTATGTACTCATCTGAAGATCACTACATATTAAATATGATTTACTAACATCTCATTTTACAATAACATTTTTAGTGGTTATCATAAATAGCCCAATTTTATGGATGTATCTCTATTGCAGAAAAAATTAACTCAACTATTGCTACATCAAACATTGAAAAATCTTTGTGCCCATATTAGTCCAGGCCCTTAAAACAGATGGAAATATGTTATCGGTTTAGGCTTTTGTTGGTGCAGTTCTCTAAAACGGATTGTGTTATCTTTTTTGTAGCATACGAAAGATATTATGACTTTGTTATCCTGATGATGTGATGATGATGTTTTTTATCCATAAACGTTTTATTTTTTTTGTTTTACTGATCATGGTCATGATGCTTATATCATGTTTTTTTCATACAAACAACAATGAAGTTAACAAAAAAAATTGAATGAATAACAAACATCAACCACATTTGCCTCCATGCGTGAACTGATTGCTATTAAAATGGGCCGTCTTTTTTTTGCATGCAATAATTGAAGTACGTGTTATTATCCGAGATTGTATATTTGGATTTGCTTAATTAATTCAGCTATGTTTTTCCAATTCATTTTCCTCCAGGATAGTTATTCTAAAAAAACACATTGCATTACAATGTCAAAATTTGATTGACAAAGATGTTATTATTATGGTTTTAGCTTCATATATTATATGGGTGGGTTGAGCAGGCGGAATTAAATTCCTGTGGTAAAGGAGTTCTACTATGAATCAGTTTGCATCACTTCTTTGATGCTAACGCAACGGTGGATTTGGAATTCCTAAAGAGGACCGTAGGAGTGTACTATTCATATGTTGATGATATATACTAAAAAGGAATATTTGCAATGTGGCGACTAAAGGGATTTTCAAATAACTTGGCGTATTGTTTTCCCATTTTATTATTGTTATTTTCAATGTATGGCCACTACAAAATATTTATTGTGAGCCGCCACAAATAGATGGATATCATTTATTTGGGAATGTTGTTACCTACCGTAGAAGGCGGTTTGCGTTTGAAGCAGTGTGTCAAAACGGAGTTATTAAGGATATTGGAATGACAAGCCTTACATCACTGTCATCTATCGATTATATATTGATACAGGATAATAACCATAATTACATACAGTTCTTTGAGAGGTTAAAATAAAAATGACAACGTTGGTTGACGGATTAAACTTAAAGCTACGTGAAATCTTAAACGGAAATAACTCTGACATTCATGGCCATGAAATAACCTTTGAGAAAACAGGAGGTTTGGAATACTCTTCTATCTATTTTATCAACTGCAACAGGAGGTATATTATAGATCTGTCCTCTGTTACCGTAACTGTTAAAGAGGTTATTGTTCCCGACGATGAGGTTGTATATGTGACGTTCCAAACGCTGAAACAAGAAAAGGGGAACAAACACCAAACATTGAGGCATCATCAGAATCGCAATAAAAAGCATATATCCCTATAGTGTTATTCCGATTCATTTTTTACAATTATTTTTGACAGACTTCAGTAGTCTGACATCTAGTTTGATGTAACGTCGTTTAGTTATTTAAAACCGGATCTTGATTGTAATGGACCAGTTTACATTGCAGCTTTAACTAATGATATTTGAGATTGGTAGGTAAATGGGCTCAATAAATATAATAAACAATTACAAAATAAAAAGTGGAACATTGATTGGCGATTGCCGCATTAACACGTAAATCATATGTCCATCCAATTGCGGACAAAATTATGATATTCCTTGTCCCAATGATTCAAAAGCCCTTTGGTTTCTAGATTTAATACGTTAATAGGATAGTCAAACTAATTCCTCATAATCCGATTTCTTAAATTGAGGCAGTTTGGCTGCAAGGATATCGACATTCTCAATAGTTGGTAGCCTTGTGAAAAGTTCATCAGCTTTCTCCGCCAAAGCAGCAGCAAGTTTGCCTGAAATATGCTCTTGCCTGCCGGATTCATTCAGAAAGGCGTCGAAAATACCAAAGGTTGATGGACCCATACGTATTGCAAACCATGCAGTTGTGTTTGGCTCCTCCTCGACTAGAAATAGACCTTCGCGCAAAAAGTTATCCAAATCTGCTTCTTTCCCTGGCTTTGCCTCCAACCGAATTAATAGTCCTACATTAACCATGCATATCCCCTTTTAGAATAAGGACATCCTGAATTTGTTTCTTCATGACAGAATCACCATTCAAATGTATTTAAGAGTTATTTCATTAACAATTCTTACTTTTGTTGTTCGAAAATTGCATTACCTGCAATCGCAAAAAAATTTATTAGATTTGTAAAGTGCGTCTGATTCGAAATTATTTATCTAATTAAACCTAACAACAACAATAATTAAAAGTATCCCGATACTATGGTCTTATTTCCATGCCATATTTGGATGCCAGTCTAGAGAGTTTTTGTTTTTGCGCATCACTAAATGGTGGCGGCCTTACACTGTTGTTGGAAGATTCCAGGCCCACTTCAACAAAAAGGTGTTCCATTCCAGGTGGGGATAACAAGATTATTATCTTTGCAGTCTCATTGGTTTCATTTTTGAAACTGTGCAAAACATTTGGTGGCACATTGACAAATGCTCCCGGTTTGGCTTCAAAAACGTGCCCGTCCACATTAAATGTTAGTTGCCCCTCAATTATGTAAAACCCTTCATGTTCGCGTGTTTGAATGTGTGGAATCGGTCCTCCGCCAGGAAAAACCTTAGCTTCGATAAAGCTATATGTTCCGCCTGTATCCTCCTTTGATGCAAGAATTGTGTTGATGTCGCCTGCTACAGCTATGTGTTTTCCTTTGTTTGGTTCAACGATTTTTACTTTTCTGTTTTCCATATGAAATCATCGGATCTCATAACTTTATAAATGCCTTCACAGACTAATTCTTTGTTTTTGACATGATTTTATCTTTAATTATCCTTGCATATTCAATATATAACAATTTGGAATACTAACCAAAACAAACCAAACAGTATAATAAAAAACGTTCGATGAATAGCAAATATTGGCCATGCATAAATAGGTAAAGTGGAACCTTAACCCTTTCTTATTGGGAAATATATTTAAATTTAAATATTTTCTGTCCTTTGGCCATGCTATTGATGCTGCTGCTGCTGCCAGTTGATTATTATGTTGTCAACAAGAAAGTTATCCGTAGAGTCTGCATTTCTTTGGATCTGGATTGTGTTTGTACCTTGATTTAGTACATTACCGTCTATTGTTGCTGTTAGTGTGCCCCAATTTCTTTTACCTGTAGCACCAAACTTACAAAGTCAGTCACATTTTGACCGTTTATGGCTATCATATGACCCTGAAAAGAGGAACCAAACACTTGAGCCAAAAGATGGTCTTTGCCAACAGGTGTAGTGCTTACGGTAAAGGTGTACCTGTCTGAGACATTTCCCATATAGGGATAACTTGGAGCAGAAATGTCGCTTTTGTTGTCCCCAAGGTGTTGGTGAATGGGAACAATCACAAAGTTGGAAGATTGGGTTTGGGGTTGCGAGGGTGTGGAGTTTTGACCGTATGCATTGCTGCTTATTTGAATGGGGAAAAAGCAGACAATTGGCAAAACTCCTAATATGCCCATAACGCCAATATGCGCATTGAATCCAATTATCCGTTGTTTATCTTGTTGCTTTTTGTCATGATGAAAAGTTTGAAACAAGATTTAGTGGCCACACTGATTGATGTAGCAAAAAAAACATCAATGCTGAGCAAGTCAGTGCCAAATTAACTCAACTGCAATCATGGATATTCATACAAATATACGGGACCAGAAAAGCGTTTATTATTGAAGCGGGCCCAGGGGGGCTTTGTGCAGATGTCAGTCCTTTAAAGTTGATTCTGTATTGCAATAAAACTTGTATCGGTTTAAAAATTTTGTCGCATGCCATTATTACATAATTGACCGCCATGGAATTCCTGTCATGCATCAATAACCCTGTTGCAGATGCAAATAATTAATATGAGATGAATGATTTTAAACCCAAACCTATCTAGTCCGATTTACATCAGGGCTATTCATATATTTGCGGGTCCTCCACACCTGCCGTCATGTTTTCCTCATAAAGGATCACAAATGTGTGGTGCCCTTCAGTATCATTTTTGAAACGAGTACCAAATTTGATATCGACCAACTCCTTGACCTCTACCTTTTTGAGAAATTCGTTTATCTGCTTTTCAGCGACAGATAGATCTTGGTGATCAATTATTTTTACCTTCATAAAACTATTTGTGCCGTTTTGGAGTAATAAAAATATTGTTGTTGTAATGGTTGCTGCTATCATAATAATTACCGCCGGCTTTGAAGTGGTATGCGGCAAAACATCCACCTAAATATGCTTGACTGTAGCAATTGGTAGATGTATGGTGGTTTATCCATTATTGCTGTGTTCCCTCATAACAAGGATTTTCGCCAATAGCACTACAACCATAAATCAACCAACATGGGCAGCAAATGCTATGGGAATTGATGAAACTGATCCATAAATGCAAATACTGTTTGAAATGCGAGCCAGTAGTATGTGCATGCCCATTGCCAAGAGCAGTAGACATTCACAATATGCCCGAAACTGCTCCATACTCCCCAACCAATAACACTTGGCCATTGTTTAAAAAGTATTTATTCTGGATTTATGGATTCGAAAATATTTGATGGATGTGGTGCTTTAGCATATTGATCCTCATGAGCCATTACCGTAAGAGCTCAATTCTGTTATAACAAGGATGTCGCTTTTGAAATTTTGGATGCGGTAATTGCGATAGTCCGCCTCAAAGCATTGCCTGATGAATAAGCTACAGCAACTAATGGATAGAATTCTATTCATTGATTGTTGCTTTTCATGCCTATCTTAAGTATTATTCTGAAATAGGGGATCTTATCCTTCGAATATGATTATAATTCAGCATGGTTATATAAAGACGAACAGAAATATCCTGGTCCATGGAGATTACTAATAATGCATTACGCATATAAATGGCACCATTTAGTTTATTTTGTTATCATGATCTTGAGATGAATAACATAATGAAATCATAAAGAAAGTTTGTTGCTCCTGAAATAAAAGTGAAGTACTATATTACCCCGTAATCCTTTGTATTCCCACAGTCACTGCTCTAAAGCCCATCACATCTATTATTATACCTCAACATGGCCAATTGTGATCATTTCTATACGACAGATTTTAATGATCTTGATTAGAATAAACATACTTTTATTTGCTATTCTGAGAATTTGCATGCCATTTGCTTGGAGTAACCATGAAGCAATAATAGGAATCGATTTTGATGTTCTTGGTTTATTGCAATGGCGTGATGCCCATATCTACTTGATTTGATGGTTATGTCATGGCGTTAATTGTTATTTTTTTAATTAGAGGGTGATGCAATTTTGAATTTGAATCCGACTCCATTATAATGCTTAAATGCCTTTTCCTTGGTGTAATAAAATATCTCTGCATGAGATATTATGTTAAATGCAAACTAAAACCTAAAGACAGGCAAAGGTTACGGGATTCGCTAAAAAACGGTTCGCTTGGCAGTGGCACAATTTTTTATGAAGGGATGCAAACAGCACTAAGGGCAGGAACCATTGATGACGATGGTGTGGTGCATTTCATTGAGGTTTGCTATTGCCTGGAGTATGGTTTGTACCCAATGGCCATGGAAATTCCCGAGCTAAACAAATACTTTGGGGAAGTTGTTGAGGTAAAGGATGCACGCTTGAGAAACCACTGCACAATGGAGTGTGAGTTTTGCGATTGCACAAGGAAGGTGAAGTTGCCGGGCAAGTCTTTGGTTGAGGAATTGGGTATAGGTAAAGAGATAGAATATGAAAAGGACACTTTTGTGGACATTGGAAGAATAAACCTAAACAGGAAGAAGCAGGGTATTGGGATTCAAGGGTTAAGAAATGTTATAGAGGCAATGAAAAACGGAAACAAGGTAAAACCCATATTTGCCGCAGCTGCCATTTCGGGATTGTTTGCCATATTTTATGATTATGAGGATGATTATTATCTACGGATTAAGAATATTTCGGATACGGAGGAAGCCAAAAAACTGCTAGAATCAGTTGGGTTGGATGTGTGTTATGGTGTAGAGTCGATGAAGACAGCCGCCGCCAAATCCTCATTAGCCAAGGGTTGCAGGTGGTCTAATGTTGTTTAGAACATAATAACATTCACAAATGTTTATGTTAGTCATGTCACCCAAACCCATGATTATGCTTAAAGCCATGGTAATACCCTATTCCGCTTTTGGGGCTGCTTGTTTGCGCTCTACATAAATACATGTGATTTGATTGCCACTGCAATCAGCATATGCCATAAGAACAGTTTATGTTTCTTTGGGTGAACATGTTAAAGGAATCAACAAGATGTATTCAACCATGGGGGTTTTCCTTAAACTAATAGCGAAGTTTTATCATACACGTATCTCTAGTATTACTGTATTATCAGTCATCTTTGCTTCTGCACCATGTACGTTAAAATGCTCAAATACCGATTTCATCTGTGTTTTAAAAAAAAGCGACCATTTTCTTCCCAAATCAAATTGTATCACATACGTTTCTACACCATCAAATCTGTCGATCCTAAAGTGATAACCAGAAGAATCCAACCAAGAGCGAAGTGCATCCATAAAGGCTGTGAAAGTATTTGCGGCTCTTAACATGTGGGTTATGTCCTTTAGGTGGTGATTGCAATATTCTTCCGTTATTTGCATTACTTGCTCATCAGTAAGGTAGTTCATTGATTTAGCCATCAGAACCTTTGGAAAATAACCTAACCTGGCTTTTCTCGCGGGTTTATGCCATTGCACATATGACTTTATTATTTGATTCACCAGCGTATTGACGCTTTCCATTTTTTGATCAGCTTCTGATCGTAGCTCATCCAAGATTGACTTCTCAATTCTAAAGGTTATGCTTTCGCTCTCATTTTTTCCTTTTTTGCCTTCTTTGATTTTGGGCATGTTTTCTCACTATATTGATGATTGGTGTTTTTGCACTTATATAATTGCATAACAAGCATTTTAATTAAGAAATAATGTCTGTTGCAAATAATTCAAACTCGTTAAATAAAGAATTGGTCATAATATAAGAAATGCCATCTGCTACTTACCATAAAAAATATGTAGAAAAACACTCCAAAAAGGTTAAAAACAATATACCTAAGTTAAAGCAAAGAGGGCATTTTTTAATATGCCAAAACTGCTTTTGGATGGCATCTGCATTACCTACTTTATCCGATATCTGTTTAATAGCATATAAAAAATGCCCTCTTTGTGTATGCAATATAGACAGATTTCTAATTTGTGGCTATTCATTCTAACTGGTTCTTGAAAAATGATCTTTACAAAAAGCAATAATAATGGCAAAAGATCCCCTACATTACAGGCGGCTATTGTGGAACCCATTTTAATGGCATGTCTTGAGGAATGTTCTGTTTGTGAACTTTCCTGCAAAATACAAACAATATTGCCGTTGCCATATTCTTTACTCTAAAAATATTTGTTTTATTTAATTGACTATGAACTTTTATCGGATAATGGACAAAGACAGGCATACATAATAGAAGAAGGGGGGCTTGACTTGTTGAATATGATTAACAAAGAGAAAAAGACGGCAATGATCGATAGTGAAGATATTGTAATCACAATAGAATAACTTTACCGTTTAAACGAATCTGCTATACTACTCCCTGGTATTGATAAAAATATTCTTTATACCGATATATGAATACCTAACTCCCAAAATGGAAAACTCAAATTTGGTTTGTTTCTATTTTTGCTGTATTTATCACGATATCGCTACTACCATCTATTATAGAAACAGAACTGTTTCCTTTATTTGCTATATAAATCTTATTTCTCTTTTCACCAACATCTATTTCATTTTATCCTTTTGTAACAATCATTCTATGATTATTCTAGTATCCAATGCCAGGTATTTAGTAAATCTTTGTAGTTTTTTTTCTGTTGAATTTAGGCTGTTTTAATACTGAACTATTAACATCACGGCATCATGAAATAATAAACTGATATATTATTCTAATTTTAATTCCCTAAAGCTATCTTGAATTTATAAAGCAGAATTAAACTAGGTAGTTTTATTCGAAAATTATTATATCATAGATTATTGGAATAGAGTTCAAGTCTAAATTGTTAAGGTCAAAAAACAACAGGGCAAACATGATTTTACCTGTAATTTTGGTGTCGCTGGCATACCTCATTTTTACTTTTACGGGTCTTGAATCTTCATCAACAGTTGATTTCGGATTTGCTCAAATCCCTAACCCTGATTCAATCAGAATTACAAACACATCAACATACGTAGATCAATTAGGGAATTTTCATGTTGTGGGTGAGGTAAACAATACGTCACTTGATCCACAAACCGGTGTCATAATTACTGCAGTTTTATCTGATTCAACAAACAATGTGGTGGGTAATTTTTCTGCATTTTCTTCATTAGGTGTAATTAGACCTGGTGAACTATCGCCATTTGATATAGTGGCGGATGATCCGGATATAGTGGGAAAATTTAACTTTATTGAATTCTCCACTAATTCTCAGTTTGGAGTAGAAAAACCTGCAAACCTAATTATCAATGGCAGTAATACTTTTTTGGATAATGCTGGAAATTTACACATAACAGGCAATATCATAAACCAAGGTCACTCTCCAGAATCATTTTTAAAACTAGTTGGCACATTTTATGATAATTCTAGTCATGGTGATTGGAACCCAAACATATGGTCTAAATGTGGGAAATCTGCCTCAAAACCAAACAGTTCCATTTGATATTACTGTAAAAGATAACAAGACAAAATCTCAAGGTGCGTTCTACTCACTAAATGTTGAATCTAATCAGAGCTCTATGAGTTTTCCTGTTAATTCAAAAACATCTTTTGCTTCAACTGGTGGATTTGCTGGTGTCTATGGTTTTGCTGGCAGTCCGCCTTTAAGCGGTAACCAGGTGGGGACTGTAAACAACAATAATGAACAAATAGGGCCCTACAATAACGATGAAGAATCCCGGAATAATGATGACAATAAAGATGAAGTAACCCGAAATAATAACAATGAAAATGATGATGAAAATGATGATGAAAATGATGATGAAAATGATGATGAAAATGATGATGGGGATTACCAACGCGGAGAAAAGAAAACAGATGAAAATGGCAATCCATGGTTTAATGACAAAAATTGCAGTAAGGAACCAGGATCATCAGGAGGAGATTCCTCTGAATGCGAAGAAGCAGAAAGGGAGGAACAAGATGAAAAGGAAGGCGAGGATCCTTTAGAAAAAGAACAAGACTCCCCGTCTGACTCCGGTTCTACAAATGATAATGGCGAAAATGACAATGAGGATGATGAGGGCAATGGCGACGGGGCCTCTGATAACAATGAAGACAATGGCGATGACGGAAATGATAACAGCCGTAACTAATCCATTGTTTGGAATCAAAAGCGAAATGAGAATAGTCGATGACTCTTGAAAACCGGTTCCTTTAATGCATTAACCTTGTCATGGTGTATACACACTATATTTGCCTTCCATGCTGAAAAGTATTGTCTTATCCGCAATACACAAAAGGCCTTCAAGTACCAATTGATCAAGAGACCTTACCGGATGTGTTGAATTATTTATTTCGATAACAAATCTTCTTTTAAAGAATTTTTTAATATTTGTGTGATGTATTATATATACATGTCTGAATCAGCGATATCTGATTGGGATATAATTGTTCACAAAGGAGTTCGCTCTAAAGACAACCAGGATATTGGCAATGTAATATCAATAGAAAAAGGCAGCATTACAGTACATGAGGGTGCTCGTCATGAGTACATAATATTAAAATCTGATGTAGAGGGCTACAATGGGAGTGAGGTATTTCTAAAACTCAATTATGATGACTTGCGCAGACAAGAAATTAAAACCTAGTTTTTTATTACTTTTAACCATTATTTAATTATAAACTATACCTCTGTATTTTTGTCTGTTTTATTAATTAGTTTTTGTTTTTGCATTATGGCCGTTGAAAAAGAAGAAATTTGTAATATGTGTTTCTGAACCTTCGCTATTTGACATCACATTGGAACATTCATTGTAATTGTCGTTTTCGGGTGCACCTTTGTTCCTTAACGCCTTTAACCCTTCGGAGGAGTTTGCAAAAGAGAATGGTTTAGCTCAATAGGCAAAATTTTATTTCCAATTCCTTCTATAAGTATAAACTACAATAACCATTAAAATTATTTATTTGTAAAGGCTTTAAATCATCCACCAATATGCTATATTCTTATTTATTACTTGGAAAATAATGCGAGATTACATTATGGATAACAAAATGGTATAAAAATATAGAAAACTGGTATCATTATCCACTAAAAACAGAAATATTGCCATATTTCACTGATTTAGTTATTTGGAAAAAGAATGCATAAAAAAGAGGATTTACCTTACACATTGCTCTGCTAAAAAGAATAACAATCTGAAATAATCTTTGATTGAGGTTACACCGGATTCACTTTACACTGAAACTCAAACTATACGGTTTATGGTACAATGCAAAAAACAAGCAAAGGCAAATTGGGCAATACTTTCCGACAGGTATGGGGTATGGTTTGGTGGCAAAAAACACAGATGGTGTGATAAAAAATCCTTCAAAAATAACAGAAAAAGAGCTCGGGTTACTAATAAAGGATTTTGAAACTAGGCTAAACAAACATTATGAAATATGGTTCTATTACAATCCTGGGCGCTTGCATAAAGTCTACAGGGAGCTGTTGGAAAAATCAAAGTCAATCTCAAAGATAACTCGTTTTCCCAATAAATTATCGCACCTTTGTCACCCCGATCGAGATTCAATTCTTTGATGCCCTTAATTGTCTAAATTTGATGGATTTTATGGTCATTTTGCATATTTTTCTATGATTTTTACCAAATCATTTACGTTATCGCAATCATTGATAAGACTCCTTAGTTCATTGATCAATTCTTCATCTAGGTTTTCGTTTTGAGGCTCGTCTAAAGACAGGTTGTTGATGTCATCTGCCATTTTACTATCAAATCAGTATAAGTGAAGGCCCTATATTTTTCTTCGATCGGTTTAGAAATCTTTGCTGCTTTGTCAATTTTTATACCTATAAAAACCATTGATCTAAGTTGCAGTAACAAAAATCAAAAAACGGACGGTGGATTATCATATGTTTCATAGCATACGTTTTGTTGTTTCGTGATTTAGTTGATGGTTGACTATCGACATCCGGTATTTGGCCATCAATCAAATTTGTTTGCTACGATGGTCAACCATATGGTCAACTTTTTTGCCATTTTCGATCCAAAGTTATGTGATTTGAGAGTCAACTGTTTTATAAAAGTGAGAATGAAAATGCCGGGCATTCCTGCCGAATGTTGTTCGATGGACTGAGCGGGATTTAAATCATTGTGACAAAGGAGTTCTACTATAAATCGATATACATTTCTATAGGTTCATTTGGTGCAACAGGTTGTTAAAATTTATAATGCGCTTTATCGATATTGGTTTATCATTGCAATCTTTTTACTCTTAACAAGATGTGATAGACCAATCCATACTCTTGATGATTATGGTGTGTTAATTTTGTAAACTATTGACTATTACTGTATTCATTATTTCTAAACAACACTAAGATGAGATCATATTTCTAACTTCCTTTGAGCATAAGGAGCATAATGTAGCATTAGTTTCAGAAGTGAACATTTACCACACGAGGAGCATTTTACCTTTTGATCCTCATACATATTATTATCATAATCTACTTGCGTAAAAACACGCTGTTTGTTGTGAGGGGATAATATGCCCCGATTACTATAAAGAAAAGAAATTCTTCCTATACGTCATATTGCTTGTGGATAAAGGAGAGTTTGGATGTAGGCAAGTCATATTGTGGAGACGATTTGTAATAGTTGTTAATGATGTTTTGTTATGATATATGTGGTTT
>JADDOW010000005.1 GCA_016782225.1 Nitrososphaeraceae archaeon | reverse complement strand
ATACGGAAAGTAACCGGGAATGCTTTCAATGGCCATGCATTTTGGATGACGGTTTTCTCGCCACACTCAAGCAGCGTGCTTTTCCGATAGGTGTGTATGTGATGGTCTTGCCCAGATACAGTGCTAATGGGCAAAGACTGATGAGAATAGGGACACTAATGTCTTGCTTCAGCAATTCTATGACCAAGTTTTCTTTTTGTTGCCTGTTTAGAATCATCTTTTTACATATTATATGGTTATGCCAGTTGGTTTTTAAAGATATAAGAAACCGCCCCATTGTAACTCACTGTTACAAAAACCAAGGCATTATTACATATGTTGTTTTGTATGTTGTTTTTAGGTGAATACAACATACTTTAAAATCATAATATAATATAAATTATTTAGAAAGATTAATTTAGAAAATACCGCGGTATAACCAAAATCATTTATTTTGAAGAGGTCCTGTTTTATTCACTAGCATGATATAAAAATATGGAAATTATGCCAAAGTTATTTTAGCTTTCTCATGAGGCTTAAATTTGTGCCATAATGTTCCAAAGATAATGCCAAGTGCCAGCCAAAACCCAATCATGGTTAATCCACTGGCGACCCTGAAAGAACTCACCAAATCCATCGGTATCGAAATCTCATCCGGATTTGACGGGAACAAGACAAATGCGATGGAGACTATTACTGCATAAACAAGTGGCATAATCAAAGAAATGTGTTGGATATGCCTAAACCTGTAAAACAAAATCCCAAGGGAGAGCGCAGATATTGTGGACACGGCCAAGAATCCAAGATACAGTGTTTCCCTTAGATAAATGGTCTCAGGGTTTCCAACTGCAGGTGGGTTTCCTGGATACTTGATGAAAGGAATAACAAACAAAACCACACACATAACTAAAGACAGAAATAATGCTTTTCTTCTGTCATCGCTAGAATATGGAAGGGCTTTACGACTAAAAGCATAAACAATGCCAAGTAGTGAACCGTATGCCATGCCCAACATGGCACCTCCAACAAAACTTCCTGATTTTTGCCAGACTCTAAATGAGTTTTGTTCGTTGGTATCGACGCTTTCACCCGATGCAATTGCCTTGTCATTCTCAAAACCTATGGCCTTGTCAATATAGGGCTCAACCACAAGCATGTTCACACCCGCCAAGATTATGCCAGCTGTTGCTCCTGAGACCAGGCAAATCAGGATAAAGGTTAAGGATTTCATAAAAATATCACTATAGTTAATGCTTTTGTTAATTGTTAATGACAAGGAAAACCTGCGGCATGTCTCATATCATGAGTTAACTCATGTAGCCACATAGTATCATATGCTTCATTTCCCTGTACCAAACTAAATAATTGTCCCTGATCATATCCGACTATATGGATACTGACAATAGCAATAATAGCTAAAATCGCGATTGCAAATGTTGGAAATCCGTCTTTTTCTATAACTTTTTGACCATAATGTAGACTCATAAATGCATTTACCACTTCTGACTATATATATTGTTGTATGGTTTATCCAATGTTATTTCCTAAGCAGGAAATAATACTAAAGATTTTATTTTCATATTCAGAAATTTCAAAAAAATCAAGTATAGATCTAGGATAGTTAGACAGGATAAGATAACGTTATTCTGTCTGGTTTTTAAGAAATGAACTTGTAAACTTGAGAATGCTCTCCGCCAATTTGATATCTATTTATTGGTTAAAAATAGTATTGGTAATCATATGCATGAGCCATTCTTGGAAGGATAATAAGATTTATAATTTCTATAACCAAAACCAGGTAAAAAACATTTTAAGAGAGGATAAACATGATCTGTTCAATAACAAAAGTGTAGCAAGTTTCTTTAAAAGCAAATACTATCCATTAGTATTCCAAGTCCTGTTAATAATATTTCTTGCTGGTTTTATAATTCAAGGTCTTGGAGAAAAAGAAGTGACACAGAAGTGCAATAACCATGGGTTTATTTAGCGCCTTTTGGTTTTTAATGATTTGGAGTAGTAACGTTTTTACTGGAAGATCATGGTGTGCAAGATACCCGTAGGGGCCATAACAGGACCTGCAAATCGATTTAACAAAGGGCGTAACTTTCCGAGAAAACTTAGCAATTGGGGAGTTCCTCTCCTTAGTTATATATTTCTCTTTAGGTCTTTGATATGGTAACCAATTTATGGTACAATCCGTTTCTAAGCGCATTATGGATTGTTTCAGTTATCGCTGTGGCAATCGGTGTAAGCCTCATTTACAAGGGAAGAATATTTTGCAGATATTTATATCCTATTACGGCACCCTTAGCTGTTATAGCAAGAACTTCTCCGTTGGAAGGGAGATCCAAAGCAATGGCTACGAATTTACCAAATACAAGTTTGAATTCTAAAATTCAATCAAAAAAGGGCTTTACCTTGTTACCTGTGATTAATACTTTCACATCAAATTCAACAATTTCTAGAGGTTTGGATTCTAAATGTAAATCCTGTAAAACTCATGATTGTTATAAAGGATATAAAGAGACAGAAGGATGTCCTTGGGGACAGCATCCAGCTACAATGATAGGAAATTCTGCCTGCAGTATGTGTATGAAATGCACCCATAGCTGTCCATCTGGAGAACCTGTGAGATTACTGCTACGAAAACCCTTTTCAGAACTGGCAAATATATTTAGACCTGACTACTTTGAAGTCTTTATAATATTCTCATTGCTAGGACCATATTCATTCTATAACTGGAGTACCATTGTTGACGTCTTTTATATCGGCTTTCACGATAACCTTGTTTTAGCTACTTATTCCATTTTTCCTTTTTTGACCGCTGATGCTGTTGAAGAGTATATGGTCGGATATTATGCAGCAATTGGTATCGGTTTAGGATTGTACTCTTTTGCATCGGTAGTCTCAAGTAGATTGTCAAGGATGAGATTTAAGATTAATTTTTCTAACTTTGGCTATGCATACTTGACTATTTTTGTTTTGAATTTTCTACTAACTTATTCTATTGTATATTTAGACAATCTAG